>JBDTDY010000083.1:0-5067 GCA_039922835.1 Ornithinibacter sp. | reverse complement strand
CGCCGGGCGCGAGAACGTGCGGAAGGCGCTGCTGCACCCGGGAATGACGTCGATGGCGCAGGCGAACCTGGCCAACCTGGAGGAGGGTCTGGATCGCCTCTCGCCCGAGCAGCGCGAGGACGTGATGTCCCGGGTGGGGGAGGAGCGCACCCCCGATGAGGAGATCGACGCCCTCCGGGAGCCGACTCCGTCCTCGGACGGTCGGCGCGCACCGACACAGGACCGCCCCGGGTCTTCGCCGCCTTCGGGCGGCACGTGGTGAGAGCGGTCGGAGAGGGCCGGCCTCGGTTCGTGGCTAGGGGCCCCGCGTCCTGAACGGGTCAGATCTTCCGGAGCCGGATGCCGGTCACGGCGTGGTCCGGGCCCTTGGTCAGGACCAGCGTGGCCCGGTCCCGGGTCGGCAGCACGTTCTCCACGAGGTTGGGCTCGTTGATGGACTCCCAGATGCCTCGTGCGGTGGCGCGGGCGGTGTCGTCCGACAGCTCGGCATAGCGGTGGAAGTAGGACTGTGGGTCCGCGAAGGCGGTCTGCCGGAGCCTGAGGAACCGGTGGATGTACCAGTTGCGGATCTCCTCCAGGGGTGCGTCGACGTAGACCGAGAAGTCGAAGTAGTCCGAGATGGCGCCCGTCGAGGACCCGTCGGCACGCACCCCTGGCGGCTGCAGGACGTTGAGCCCCTCGATGATGAGCACGTCCGGTTTGGCGACCAGGGTCGTCTCCGCAAGGACGTCGTAGGTCAGGTGGGAGTATCTCGGGGCCTCGACGACCGGCATACCCGACTTCACGGCATCGATGAACCTCAGCAGGGCCCTGCGGTCATATGACTCCGGAAACCCCTTGCGTTGCAGCAGCCCTCGGCGCTCCAGCTCTGCGTTGGAGTAGAGGAACCCGTCGGTCGTCACGAGCTCGACCCGCGGCGTGTGCGGCCACCGGCTCATCAGCTCCTTGAGGATGCGGGAGGTGGTCGACTTGCCTGCCGCCACCGAGCCGGCCACCCCCACGACGAACGGGACCCTCGAGGGCCGTTCGCCGAGGAACTCGCTCGTGGCGAGGCGCAGCCCGTGCGTGGCCTCGACGTAGAAGTGCAGCAGCCGGGACAGCGGCAGGTAGACCTCCTCGATCTCGTTGAGGTCCAGCAGCTCGCCGAGCCCCCGCAGCCGTGACAGGTCGTCCTGGGTCAGGCTCATCGGGTGGCTCTCGCGCAGCCGCGCCCAGGCGGCACGGTCGAGGTCGACGTACGGCGTCGGACGCTCGGCCTGCTCCGGTGGGGAGATCACGGCCGTCATTGTTGCGTATGCGGGCCCGCCCCGGCCCACGCACTACGCTGAGGACCATGTGTGGAATCGTCGGTTACGTCGGACCGAACACGGACGACAAGGCTCAGGCCGTGGTCATGGAGGGGCTCGCACGCCTGGAGTACCGGGGCTACGACTCGGCGGGCATCGCCCTCGTCACCGAGCACGGCATCGACACCGAGAAGCGCTCCGGCAAGCTGGAGAACCTTCGGTCCGCGCTGGACGCGCACCCCCTCGCTCCGTCGCGCACCGGCATCGGCCACACCCGCTGGGCCACCCACGGAGGTCCCACGGACGTCAACGCGCACCCGCACCGGGGCGGCGAGGGCGGTCGCCTCGCACTGATCCACAACGGCATCATCGAGAACTTCCACGCGCTCAAGCGCGAGCTGCTCGCAGAAGGGGTGGAGTTCGACTCCGAGACCGACACCGAGGTGGCGGCAAAGCTCGTCGGGCGCGAGTTCGACCGCACCGGCGACCTCACCGACGCCATGCGGGCCGTCGTGGGCCGCCTCGAGGGTGCGTTCACGCTCCTGGCGGTGCACGCAGACCGCCCCGGGGTCGTCGTCGGGGCACGCCGCAACTCCCCGCTCGTCGTCGGCCTGGGCGACGGCGAGAACTTCCTCGGCAGTGACGTCGCGGCGTTCATCGGCTACACCCGCCGGGCCCTCGAGCTCGGCCAGGACCAGATCGTCACGATCACCCCCGACGGCTACGAGGTGACCGACTTCGACGGCACCCCCTCCGACGGCAAGGCCTACGAGGTGACCTGGGATGCCGCCGCAGCCGAGAAGGGCGGCTACGCGACCTTCATGGAGAAGGAGATCAACGACCAGCCGCACGCGGTCGCCGACACCCTGCTCGGCCGCACCGACGAGGCCGGCAACCTGGTGCTCGACGAGGTGCGCATCCCCGAGGAGTCGCTGCGCGCGGTGGAGCGGATCACCATCGTGGCCTGCGGCACGGCTGCGTATGCCGGGCTGGTCGCGAAGTACGCGATCGAGCACTGGACCCGCATCCCGGTGGAGGTCAGCCTCGCCCACGAGTTCCGCTACTGCGACCCGATCGTGGACGGCTCGACCCTCGTGGTCTCGATCAGCCAGTCCGGCGAGACGATGGACACCCTGATGGCGGTCAAGCACGCCAACGAGCTCGGCGCGATGACCCTCTCGATCTGTAACACCCACGGCTCGACCATCCCTCGCGAGTCCGACGCCGTCCTCTACACCCACGCGGGGCCGGAGATCGCGGTCGCGTCCACGAAGGCGTTCCTGGCCCAGATCACCGCCTGCTACGTGCTCGGGCTCTACCTCGCGCAGCTCCGCGGTGAGACCTATGCCGACGACGCCAAGGCCGTCATGGCCGAGCTGCAGGAGATCCCCGCGAAGATCGAGGACCTCCTCGGGCGGATGGGTCGGGTCGTGGAGATGGCGAACTTCATGGCCGACTCCCGCTCGGTGCTCTTCCTCGGTCGGCACGTGGGCTACCCCATTGCCCTCGAGGGTGCGCTCAAGCTCAAGGAGCTCGCCTACATCCATGCCGAGGGGTTCGCCGCCGGTGAGCTGAAGCACGGGCCGATCGCCCTCATCGACGCGGGACAGCCGGTGTTCATCATCGTGCCCAGCCCGGACACACCGCACGGGCTGCACAAGAAGGTCGTCTCCAACATCCAGGAGATCCGCGCCCGTGGGGCTCGCACGATCGTCATCGCGCACGACGGTGACGAGGACGTCGAGCCGTTCGCCAACGAGGTGATCCGGATCCCGCAGTGCTCCCCGCTGCTGGCGCCGCTGCTCTCCGTGGTGCCCCTGCAGGTGTTCGCGCTCCACCTCTCCACCGCCAAGGGACTCGACGTCGACCAGCCGCGCAACCTGGCCAAGTCGGTCACCGTCGAGTGACCGGGGCGTCGTCGTGATCGTGGGCGTGGGCATCGACGTCGTCGACGTCGCCCGGTTCGGGGCGACGCTCGAGCGAACCCCCGCGCTGCGTGAGCGCCTCTTCACCCCTGGCGAGCGGTTGCTCCCGCTGAACTCACTGGCCGCTCGGTTCGCCGCGAAGGAGGCCCTCGCCAAGGTGTTGGGTGCCCCCGCCGGCATGCACTGGCAGGACGGTGAGGTGCACCGCGGCGCAGACGGGCGGCCCCGCTTCGAGGTGCGGGGCACGGTGCGCGCGCGCGTCGATGCCCTGGGCATCACCTCGATCCACGTGTCGCTGTCCCACGACGCCGGGATCGCCTCGGCCGTCGTCGTCGCCGAGGGTCCGGGAGGTCCGCTGTGATCGAGGCCTGGTCCACGCAGGACGTCTACGCCGCCGAGGCGGCCCTGATGGAGACCCTTGCCGAGGGTGAGCTGATGGAGCGCGCCGTGGAGGGGCTGGCGGGCGTCGTGACGGCCCGGCTCGCGGAGCACGGCGCAGGGTCGGTGGTCGCTCGCGTGGGCCCGGGCAACAACGGGGCAGATGCCCTGTATGCCGTGGCCCGCCTTGCGGCCGAGGGCCACCTCACCGCGGCGGTGCACCACGACATCGTCCACGAAGGGGCGCTCGCGGCGGCCCGCGACGCGGGGGTCGTTCTCACCACCGACGCGCTCGCCGTGGCCGAGGCTGACGTGGTGCTCGACGGCGTGCTCGGCATCGGCGCGCGCCCGGGCCTGCCGGACTGGGCCCGCGCCTGGGTGGCAGCGATCCCCGAGGGCGCCCACGTCATCGCCGTGGACCTCCCCTCGGGGCAGGACCCGTCCGGGGAGGTCCTTGACCCGGACGGGGTCTTCGCCGACGAGACGGTCACCTTCTCGGTGGCGAAACCCGTGCACCTCCTGGCTCCGACCGAGCAGGCCTGCGGCGTGCTGACGGTCGTCGACATCGGTCTCACCCTCTCCGGGTCCCCAGCGGTGCGGCGCCTCGACCACGACGACGTCGCGGCGCTCTGGCCGGTGCCGGGTCCCGACGACGACAAGTACTCCAGGGGCGTCGTCGGGATCATCGCGGGCGGTGAGTCCTACACGGGCGCAGCGCTGCTCAGCGTCACGGCAGCCGTCTCCTCCGGCGCTGGAATGGTGCGCTACGTCGGCCCGCCGACCCCGACGTCGCTCGTGCGCGCCGCCGTGCCGGAAGCGGTGCACGGCGCCGGTCGGGTTCAGGCCTGGGTGCTCGGGCCAGGCCTGGATGCCGAGAGCACGGGACCTGATGCCGCGGCACAGCTCGAGGCTGCCCGGGCGGCCCTCGCGTCAGACGTGCCGGTGCTCGTCGACGCCGGTGGCCTGGACCTGCTCGACCTGCACGTCCTGGAGTCACGAGCCGGCCGGCCGACCCTGCTCACCCCGCACGCCGGCGAGCTGGCCCGCCTGCTCACCCGCCTCGCCGGTGATGAATCGACCAAGAGGTCAGTTCCTCACGCTGGTGAGGTGACCCGCGAGGACGTCGAGCGTGCTCCCCTGCGTCACGCGCGGGCGCTCGCCGCCGCGACGGGCGCCACCGTGCTGCTCAAGGGGTCCACCACGATCGTGCTCGGCCCGGACGCGGATTCGGTGGTCTGGTCCCAGGCCGACGCGCCACCATGGTTGGCGACGGCGGGCGCGGGCGACGTGCTCGCTGGGTTGCTGGGGGTGCTCCTCGCTGCCGGGCTCCCCCCCGACGAGGCAGGTGCGCTGGGAGCCCTCGTGCACGGAGTGTCGGCCCACCGCGCCAACCCGGGGGGTCCCGTGCGGGCGCTCGACGTGGCCCACGGCATCCCGGGCACGGTCGCTGCCCTGCTGCGCCGCGCCCGGACCTCCTC
>JBDTDY010000082.1:0-6862 GCA_039922835.1 Ornithinibacter sp. | reverse complement strand
CGAGAACGCAGATCCCGATGCCTGATCTCGGGGCCTCGGCCCCGTCCGAGCCGGGAGACAGGCCCTTCGCAACAGGCTCGTGGACCACCACCAGCCGAGGAGCGTCAGCGCACACCCCAGCGCCAGCGACCCCGCACCTGCGACCCCGGCATACAGGCGTGCCGGTCCCACCCCGACCGCGGCGCCGCCGAGTGGACCGAGCAGCGGGAGAGCGGAGAGCAGCAGCATCGACGTGCGCGGACCGGATGCGGCGACCTCGAGCCGGTCCGCGGCCTCCCTGCGATCTCGCACCGATCGTGCCGCCGTGGCCGTGACGCTCGCGGCCGGAGCGCCCAGGCACTCACTCAACCGCCACGCGGCCGTCAGGACCGCGAGGTCCGCCACGTCACCGGCCCGAACAAGCGCGCGCTGCGGGGCCGGGGGGTGGGACACCGAATCCAGCACCTCAGCGACCCCGGCTCCCCGATCGGCTGCGCCGGCCAGATGGGCCTGCAGCCACGGAGCGGCAGTCACGACCGGGGGCGAGGAGGCGGCGACGCCGCACGCTGCATCCAGGGGGAGGCCTGCCTGGAGACCGACCGCCACCACCTCCGCGAAGTCGGCCACCCAGCCGCTCGACGCCCGGGAGCGGCGCCAGCGCGTCAATGATCCCGGCATCCGGTGCAGCGCCACGACCCACCAGGGCCGCGGACCGGCTCCACCCACCGCACTCTCCGCAACGTCCGGTCCGGGACCCCGCACACCGTGGCCACGGGCGTGGGCCCCGAGCCCCGGATGCCGTCGCGGCCAGAGCGCGAACGCCCCGGCCAGCAGGAGCACCACGAGGAGTGCGCCCGTCACGGATCAAGCCATTCGCATCCGGCCGCCCCGGGCAGCAGGGCGAGGAGGGCACCACGGCCCGGCCCACCCACGAGCCCGCCCCCGCCCGGACGAGCGGCGACCACGACCTCGACCTCGCCGCTCCCGCTGGTCCGGACCACCCCGATGCTGCTCACCCGTCTCGCACCGTCGTGCCTGCTCAGGTGGACGACGACCTGGAGGGCTCCCCGCAGCTGCGAGTGCACGGCCTCCCGTGACATCCCGGCCAGCGCGCCGAGTGCCTCGAGCCGCGCAGGCACCTCCTGCGGCCCATTGGCGTGCAGGGTGCTGGCCCCACCGTCATGACCGGTGTTCAGGGCGGTGAGCAACTCGCGCACCTCGGCGCCGCGCACCTCTCCCACGACCAGACGGTCGGGCCTCATCCTCAGGGCCTGACGGACGAGGTCGACCAGGGTGACCCCTCCCGCACCCTCGACGTTCGGGCTCCGGCCCTCCAGGCTGACCACGTGCGGGTGCTCGGGCCTGAGCTCGCGGACGTCCTCCACCACGACCAGCCGCTCGCGCGGCGAGCACTCGGCGAGCAGTGCCGCGAGAACCGTCGTCTTGCCAGCACCGGTGCCCCCTGTCACGACGAAGCTCACCCGTGCCGTGACCACCTCAAGGAGCACCCGTGCCAGGTCGGGACCCACGACGCCGAGCTCGGCCAGCGCGGCCACCCCTGCGGCTCGAGCGCGGGGGAACCGAAGACTGATGCAGGCACCACCCTGCGCGATCGGTGGAAGAACCGCGTGCAGACGCACGCCACCGGGCAACACCCCGTCGACCCAGGGCTGGGCGTCATCGAGCCGGCGTCCGGCGAGCCCCGCCAGCCGAACCGCCAGCGGACGTCCCGCCGACGTCTCGATCGGGGGCCCACCCGGTTCCAGCACACCCCCACGCTCGACCCAGACCGAGCCGTCCCCGTTGAGCATGATGTCGGTCACCGAGGGGTCCGCGGCGAGCGTCGACAGGGGGCCGAGACCGATGAGGTGACGCAGAAGTGTTGCCTCTGCGGCGGCCCTGCCGAGGGCACCCAGGGTGTCGAGGTGCGCTCCGGCAACCCGCCCGATCGAGGACCTGCTGGGTCCATGACCCGCGAGGATCTCACGCTCCACCTCAGCGCCGAAAGGGCCGGCGCTGACGCTCACGACGCTGCCCGTCCGAGCGAGAACTCCTCGGTGAGGAACGCCTTGACCACGGCGTCGGCACACGAACGCACCGCGTCGCGCGCCGTCCCCGGCCACAACCCGCGCTCGGACCCCTGCCGGACCCGGGGGTCGTCCGGGAGGTGGTGCAGGTGCGGGGCCCCCACGTGGTGCACGAGGTCGTCGAGCACCTCGGGGTGGAGCCGGCCCCCTCGGGTCACGAGCGCGAGATCGGGGGTGCGGGCGCCCTCGGGAAGCGCATCGAGGAGGCGCTCGACCACGGCATCCGCATCGGCGAAGCCCCGGGTGTGCATCGCCACCAGCAGCACGATCCGGGCGCCATCGGCCACCACGGCCGGAAGCAACGCACTGGTTCCCGGGAGGTCGAGGATCACCCTGGCACGGCACCCGCGCAGCGAGGCCAGCACGTCGAGCACCACCTCCTCAGGCACCCCTCCTGGGCTCCTCGGGCCCGCGCCGCCGCCCGACAGGACGTGGCAGCCGCCCTCCTCGGGGAGTCGGGCGAGGATCTCCGAGGCCGGCGCACGGCCCCGCACCGCGCGCAGGGCTTCCCAGCGATGGCCGGCGAGGTGCTCGATGCCCGCCGTGACCTCCAGGCCTCCCCGGCTCGGGTCGAGGTCGAGCACGACGCTGGGCCCGTGGGTGTCGGCGACGCGACGACCCACGGCGAGCGCCAACGTGCTGGTGCCCACCCCGCCCGAGGCGCCGATGACGACAATCGGTCGGCCTCCTGTGGTGTCCATGCCACCAGCGAAGCCGGAGCCCGTCGCCACCACCAGCGGGACGTCGATCCTGTGGACAACCCGCCAGGCGGGGGAAGGGTGTGGACGACGCGTGTGCACCCCTGGCGGTCTCCTGGTTCCGGACATGAGACGGCCCCGGTCGGGGGGACAACCGGGGCCGTCGGCGTGCCGGTCTCCGGGGGGGAGGAGCCGGTCCGCCGTTCGCTCAACCCCGAAGGGGAGCGAGTAGTCATATGGTGCTCCACAGGTGGCACTCTGCGCAAGCCCCCTGATTCCACTGACGAAAACGTCATCAGAATCTACTCAGGTGCACTGATTCAGTGTTTTAGCGGAACCAAATTGAACCTTCTACGACCGGCCCTGGCGGCGCGCCCGCCCGGTGATCGGGCGGAGGCGTCGTCCCACTGCAGTCCTCCCGGGCGACCAGGCGTGCTCCATGCCGTCGTCGCAGTGGGTCGAGCCCATCACGATCGGTCCATCAGTGGACTGCCCGCGCGTGGGTACCCGTTCGTCCTGCGGTTGGTGCTGGCCGGTCCTCGACGGATCGTCCGCTTCTTGTTGTACTCCTCGAGTGGGCAGCACACAAGGGCCGATCGGCGCGTCGTGCGTGGAAGGGCGTCAGCTCAGTCGACCCGCGAGCACCGCATCGGCGATGCGCTCACCCTCAGCGGCGGCGGAACGAACAGCGTTGCAACAGTGAGTGATCCAGAGGCCGACCCCGAGGACGTCTCCTCGTCCGTATGCCGTGAGGGCACCCAGGTATGCCGCGCCACCCTCGCTCCCGTGGCCCGCCTCGGTCACCGCCACCCCGGTGGGGTCCAGCCCGGCGGCCTGGACCAGGGCGCGATCCAAGGCTCGAGCGACCACCGCGTTGCCGCGCACGAACGGTCGAACGGTGGCGATCTCGGCGTGCACGACCGCGGCTGCCACGACGACGGGTAGCGACGAGGTCGCGAGGAGCACCTGCGTGATCGCCCGCAGCCGGGCCGGCACCTCCTCAGAAGGTGCCGCCGGCCCGAGATCTGCGAGCTCTCGGCACTCCTCTCCCGGCTGCCGAGGTCGCCCGAGAGCGCCACGGTCCACGAGTCCGTGCGCCGCGGCGGTGTGCAGCCGGGCCAGCGCCTGAAGTGGCGCGCTCAGGACGTGGCCCAGCACGCGCTCGCTCTCGGCGGTGGCGGCCACCACGGCCCGCATCGTCACCTCGACCGGGTCCGGAGGGTCCGACCAGGTCGCGGCTCCGCGCATGATGTCGCGGACGACGTCGACCGGCAGGGTCGCCCCTTCGAGCTCACCGCTGGCGACGGCACCGCGCACCCGAGACTCCGCGGCGGCCTCCGGGATGCGCCGCCGAAGAGCGGGATGCCAGCGCAGCGCCGTGCACGCTGCCCGCGCGGCTTCCACCTGCTCCGGCACCCCAGGAAGCTCGACGAGTCGCGAGACGGCGTCAACAGCTGGGCCCTGGGTCACGCCCAGCACCCTAGTTGGCGGGCATGCGCACACCGGCGAACTGCCTGGACCGCGCCACGAGCCGGCCGTTGGAGTCCCAGACGAGGGCGTCCTCCACGTAGAACCCGCCGACCACGGTGTCCGTCATCAGCTCCACCCGCAACCAGCCTGGCGCCGGCCGACCGAGCACCTGTCCAGTGAGCTCCAGGGTGGGCGCCCATCCCGGCACACCGAGGTCGAAGGAGACCGGCATCAGGGCATCGACCGCGAGCGGGAGCATCGCCACATCCGGTTCGCGGCCGTCAGCCATCCGCAGCCACGCCCGGATCACCCCCCTCCCCGTCGGGCGACCCACGGCGAAGCCCGCCGTCGCGGGGTCGACCCGCACGTCGAGCCGATCCAGCAGTGCGATCACCTGTGCCTGTGGGCTGGAGTCGCGGCTGGCCGGGAGGCACTCCTGCGGATCGGGCATCGGCACCGGTGAGGGGGCACGGTGCACCGGCTCGAGGCGGAGCGCGGCGTCGCCCATGGTGCCTGTCATCCGCACCCGTTCGACCCGTCGTCCGTCGACCACCTGCAGCAGCCTGGCCTGGCCCGTCGAGACCGACCTCCCCTGCCGCAGCACCTCGACCTCCACCTCGACCTCCCCCGGCTGGGCCGCGGTGAGGAAGAACGCACTCCACGTGAGAACGTCACCGTGGCCGGAGGGTGCGAACACCTGGGACAGGCCGCGGGCACCCAGCGCCATGAGCACTCCCCCGTTCACGGCATCCCCGATCGCCCACCCGGAGCCGATGTCGACACGACCTGAGAGGACCCCCTCTTCGCCGCCTCCAGCGCCATCGGCCCACGACACCTCCAACACGTCATCGAGCTCAGCCACTGCACACGTCCCTTCTCGACACGGTCCCGGTTCCGCCCGCGAGCCTAGGGTGAGCCCATGACGAGCAGCATCCACTGGCCGACCGCGGTGCTCGTCGCGGGCACGTTGCTGCTCCTCTGGTTGGGGGTGACCCTGCTGCGCCGGAGCCGGCGCCGAGGCTTCCTCTCGGAGGTGGACCGCGCGACCTACGCAACGCTGCACACCGCGTCGCTGGCCTCGGAGCACCTCGGCAACGGCCTCACCCCAGAGGCTGCCGAGCGCGCCGGCCGCCACCTCCTCACGATCCTCGGAGCGAGCGCCGTCTCGATCTCCGACCCCGGCGGGGTGCTGTCCTGGACCGGGGTCGGGGACCACCACGAAAGAGAGGCTCTCCACCTCGGCGCCCGCACTCGCTCCACCGGGCGAACTGTCGTCACGGGCAGCGGGCACATCACCTGTGCGGATCCGGACTGCCCGATCCGCAGCGCGGTGACGGCGCCACTGGTCATGGACGAGCTCGTCGTCGGCACCCTCACCGCCTACACGCAGAACCCCTCTCCCGGGCTCGCCCGAGCCACCGAGGAGGTCGCCAGCTGGGTGTCGAGCCAGCTCGCTCTCGCCGAGCTGGCCCGCACCCGCAGCCGAGTCATGGAGGCGGAGCTGCGAGCGCTGCGCGCCCAGATCAGCCCGCACTTCATCTACAACAGCCTCGCGGCGATCGCGTCGTTCGTTCGGACCGACCCGGATCGGGCGCGCGAGCTGCTCCTCGACTTCGCCGACTTCACGCGCTACTCCCTGCGCAGTGGTGGCGACTTCACCACCCTCGCCGAGGAGCTGCGCAACGTCGAGCGCTACCTGGTGCTCGAGCAGGCGCGCTTCGGCGACCGGCTGCAGATCTCCCTGCTCATCGCGCCGGAGGTGCTACCGGTCACCGTGCCCTACCTCGCCGTGCAACCACTCGTCGAGAATGCCGTGCGCCACGGCTTGGCGAACAAGGAGGGCGTGGGGCACGTGAGCATCACCGCCACGGACCGCGGTAGCGAGGCAGAGATCGCGATCGAGGACGACGGCGCGGGTGCTGACCCCTCACGGGTGCGCCAGATCCTGGACGGAGCGCAACCGGGTGAGTCGATGGGGCTGGGCAACGTCGACGCCCGGCTCCGCCAGGTCTATGGAGACGACTTCGGCCTCGTCGTCGAGACCGCCCCCGGCGCCGGCACCAAGGTGACCTTCCGGGTGCCGAAGTTCGCACCCGGCATCCACACCGGGTCCTAGCCCGCCGTCGTAGGCTCCCCCCATGTCCACCACTGCCGCGGGACTCACGGCCCTCGTCGTCGACGACGAGCTCCCAGCGCTCTCCGACCTCGGATACCTCCTCGGCCGTGACGAACGCGTGGCGGAGGTGATCAGCGCGTCCAGCGGCACCGAGGCGCTGCAGGTGCTCGACGGGCGCGACGTGGACGTCGTCTTCAGCGACATCTCGATGCCGGGCCTGGACGGGATGGCGCTGGCACGGGTGATCTCCCGGTTCGCGGTGAAGCCGCAGATCGTCTTCGTCACGGCCCACGAGGGACACGCCGTCGACGCGTTCGCGCTCGCGGTGACCGACTACGTGATGAAGCCGGTCCGGGCCGAGCGGCTGGCCGAGGCCGTTCGGCGCGTCGTGGTCGCGCAGGCCGAGAAGCCCGTCCCCGGCGATGCACCGGATGGTCCGGCAGCAGTCGAGGACGAGACGATCCCGGTGGAGCTGGGCGGGGTGACCCGGTTCATCACACGGAGCCAGATCC
>JBDTDY010000081.1:0-7671 GCA_039922835.1 Ornithinibacter sp. | reverse complement strand
TCGGCGTCAGGGGGCGGGGGGTTGCCGGGTGCAGGAATCCACCACGCCGGTGACCGCCCGGGCGCTGGTGCGCACGCTGACCACCCGGTGCACCGAGGCTGGACCGGATGCCGGGACGCGATCCTCGACGGCGCCCACCCGGCCCTTGTTGTTGTCCAGTCCGACGACCTGGCACACGACGGCAACTCCCTGCGGCCGGTGCAGGTCGTACTCGACGAGCACCATCGAGTCGGACTGCACCTCGTAGGCGGTGACCTCCGGTCGGACGCTCCCGACCGTCGTGGTGATGCCCCACCAGATGATGAAGGCGACAGCGGCAAGGCACCCGACGGTGCCGACGACCCACCAACGGGTCGTTCCGGGGGCGGGGCGGGGCAACGGCATACCGGTCCTGGTGTCGAGGGTGGTCTCTCGCGGTGAGAGGATGGCACTCCATTCTCGGGGACGCCCCGAGGCCGCCGCACCGAAGGGTCCCGCAGTGTCCGATCGGCTCCGCCTGATGTGCGTGCACGCGCACCCCGACGACGAGTCCAGCAAGGGTGCCGCGACGATGGCCAGGTACGTGGACGAGGGCCACGAGGTGCTCGTCGTGTCGTGCACCGGTGGCGAGCGCGGCGACGTGCTCAACCCGCGCCTGAAGACCGACGCCCACATCATCCGGGACCTCGTGCAGGTGCGCCGCGACGAGATGGCGGCGGCGCAGGCGATCCTCGGCGTGGACCACACGTGGCTCGGCTTCGTGGACTCGGGATTGCCGGAGGGTGACCCGCTGCCACCGCTTCCCGATGGCTGCTTCGCCCTCGAGCCGCTCGAGGTGACGACCGAAGCGTTGGTCCGCGAGATCCGCAGGTTCCGTCCGCACGTGATGACGACCTACGACGAGAACGGGGGCTACCCCCACCCCGACCACATCATGTGTCACGACGTGTCGATGGCGGCGTTCGCCGCTGCCGGGGACCCGGAGGCCTTCCCGCACGCAGGCCAGCCGTGGCAGCCGCTGAAGATCTACTACAACCAGACCTTCAGCCGGGCCCGGATCGAGGCGTTCCACGAGGCGCTGACCGCGCTGGAGGAGGAGAGCCCGTACGCCGAATGGCTCGAGAACTGGTCGCGCGTGGACCGCCTTGTCACGACCCGGGTCGAGTGCTCGGCGTGGTTCGAGCAGCGAGATGCCGCACTGCTGGCGCACGCCACCCAGGTCGACCCCGATGGCACGTGGTTCAGGGTCTCACGCGAGGTGCAGGCGCAGGTGTGGCCCACGGAGGACTTCGAGGCCGCCGTCTCCTACGTGCCGATCCTCGAGGGGGAGAGCGACCTGTTCGCGGGCCTGCCGGCTTCTGCGGACGAGGCCGACGCCCTGGCCGCCGCACCCGGCCCGACCATCGAGCACGACACCCGCAAGGAGCGCACACCGTGAACGACCCCGCCGCCACCAACACCGGACCCGGCTTCCTCGCGTTCGTCACCTTCTTCGTGCTCGCGCTCGTCCTGTGGTTCCTCATGAAGAACATGAATGCCCGGATGCGCCGGATGTCCTATCGCCAGCAGGCCGCGCATCGACGCGACGACGAGGCCCAGGTCACCGAGTCGGAGCTGGCGGGCGGGGCCGGGTCAGACCTCGGCGTCGCGGAGCCCTCGGACACCCCGCACGCATCGTCGGCCGCGTCGGAGCCATCCGGCTCTGCCGCCCCGGAGGGTGGCGCTGACCCCTCGCAGGGTGCCGACGGCGGGGTTCCTCACGCTCCCGGTGACCCGAAGGGCGAGCAGGCCTGAGGCCAGGCAGCCACAGGCATGTGGCGCCGCGTCGGTCAGGCGGTCGGCCCCGGCCCCGTGAGGGCGAGGGATGCCGCGACGAAGTGCGCCGTGAACGCGAGGATGGTCAGCGCGTGGAAGACCTCGTGGAAGCCGAACCACCGTGGGGAGATGTCGGGGCGCTTGGTGCCGTAGACGATGGCGCCCAGGCTGTAGAGCACCCCACCGATGACGACCCACGTCATCACCGCCACCCCGGCGGAGTCCAGCAGCGGGCCGAAGTAGAAGACGGCGACCCAGCCGAGCAGGACGTAGACCGGCACGTAGAGCCAGCGCGGTGCACCTGCCCAGAAGACACGGAAGGCCACGCCCATGATCGCCCCGGTCCACACGATGAGGAGCAGGGTGCGGGCCTGGTCCCGCGGGAGCAGCAGCGCGAACGGGGTGTAGCTCCCGGCGATGATCAGGAAGATGTTGGAGTGGTCGAAACGCCGCAGGACGGCATCGACACGAGGGGACCAGGTGCCCCGGTGGTAGACGGCCGAGGTCCCGAAGAGCAGCACGGCGGTGCCGGCGAAGACAGCCGCGGACACCTTCTCCTGAGTCGTGCCCGCCAGCACGATGAGCACCACGCCGGCGACGAGTGCGACGGGGGTCATCCCTGCGTGCAGCCACCCTCGCAGCTTCGGTTTGACCTTCAGGACCGCAGCCTCCATCCGATCCTCGAGGGCTTCGAGTCGCCCGGTCTCAGGGCTCCGGTCGGCGTCTTCCGTCATCTCCCAAGCGTAACCTACGCAACCGTAGGTTGATGGTGCGCAGAGCGTCGGCACCCGGAGGGCTCGGCAGCGTCCCCGCAGCCCCGGCGCGGAGTAGCGTGGGCCACGTCGCGCCCGGACCGACCGGACGGGCTCGTCACGACCCGGGAGGACTGCGCAGATGGGACTGAGTGACGTCCTGTATGCCGCGTATGCCCGTCGACTCACCAAGGAGCTGGGGACCGCTGCCGTGCCCCGGCACGTGGGGGTGATGCTCGACGGGAACCGTCGGTGGGCCCGGGCCCGGGGGGCGGGGACGAACGAGGGCCACCAGGCCGGTGCGGACAACATCGCGAACCTCCTCTCGTGGTGCGAGGAGGTCGGGGTCGAGCTGGTGACGCTCTGGCTGCTCTCGACGGACAACCTCAACCGACCGGAACCGGAACTCACCCCGCTGCTCGACATCATCGGTCGTGCGGTCGACACCCTCGCCGACACCCACCAGTGGCGAATCCACACCGTGGGCGCCCTGGACCTGCTGCCTGCTGAGACGGCCCAGCGGCTCAAGGCCGCCGGAGACCGGACCCGCGACGTCGAGGGCATGGTGGTCAACGTGGCAGTGGGATACGGCGGGCGCCGCGAGATCGCCGACGCGGTGCGCTCGTTGCTGCACGAGCACGCCACCTTGGGCACGAGCATCGAGGAGCTCGCGGAGATCATCGACGTCGAGCACATCGCCGAGCACCTCTACACCAAGGGCCAGCCCGACCCCGATCTCGTGATCCGCACGTCCGGGGAACAGCGACTCGGTGGCTTCCTCCTGTGGCAGAGCGCGCACAGCGAGTTCTACTTCTGCGAGGCGTACTGGCCCGACTTCCGCAAGGTCGACTTCTTGCGAGCCCTCCGGGCCTACGGGGAACGCAACCGCCGCTTCGGCTCCTGAGTGCCACCGGGCCCATCTGCCCCACCAGCCCCACCCGTACAGCACTGCACCCGACGTTCACCCGCCGGTGGCCCTCCGCGCGGCGTGGCGGCGTTGACGCAAGGGCGCGCCGTCCTACGTTCGAGGGAACCGATGTCCTTGACTCCGAGGAGTGGCGATGACCCCGAGCACCCGGCCCACAGCTGGATCGACGTCGGCGGGACCCGCCCCCGGGGAGGCGACGCGGCGCACCTACGTGCTGGACACCTCGGTGCTGCTCGCAGATCCGAGGTCGATCACACGGTTCAAGGAGCACGAGGTCGTGCTGCCCGTCGTGGTGGTCACCGAGCTCGAGGCCAAGCGCCACCATCCCGAGCTCGGCTACTTCGCTCGCACCGCCCTGCGGATGCTCGACGACCTGCGGATCAAGGCCGGCCGGCTCGACGCACCAGTACCGGTCGGTGACGACGGGGGCACCCTGCGGATCGAGCTCAACCACACCGACGCCACGTCCCTGCCCGCCGGCTTCCGCCTCGGTGACAACGACACCCGCATCCTCGCGGTCGCCTGCAACCTCGCGAACGAGGGCCGGATCGTCACCATCGTGAGCAAGGACCTGCCGATGCGGGTCAAGGCGTCCGCGTGCGGTCTGGACGCGGAGGAGTACCGAGCGGAGCTCGCCGTGGAGTCCGGGTGGACCGGCATGGCCGAGCTCGACGTCACCACCTCGGAGATGGACCACCTCTACGAGTACGGCCGCCTCGAGAGCGTCGCCGCCGCAGAGATGCCGTGCCACACCGGGCTGGTGCTGCTCTCGCCTCGGGGCTCTGGCCTGGGACGGGTGGGTCCGGACAAGCAGGTGCGCCTGGTCCGCGGGGATCGCGACGCCTTCGGCCTGCACGGGCGCAGCGCTGAGCAGCGCATCGCCCTGGACATCCTGCTGGACCCCGACGTCGGCATCGTCAGCCTCGGTGGCCGCGCTGGTACCGGCAAGTCGGCGCTGGCCCTGTGCGCCGGGATCGAGGCGGTCATGGAGCGCCGCCAGCAGCGCAAGGTCGTGGTCTTTCGCCCGCTCTACGCCGTCGGTGGCCAGGAGCTCGGCTACCTGCCCGGTGATGCGGCCGAGAAGATGAACCCGTGGGGCCAGGCGGTCTTCGACACGCTCTCCGCCCTGGTCTCGCGCGAGGTCGTCGAGGAGATCCTCGACCGGGGGATGCTCGAGGTGTTGCCGCTCACCCACATCCGTGGCCGCTCGCTGCACGACGCGTTCGTCATCGTCGACGAGGCGCAGAGCCTGGAGCGCAACGTGCTGCTCACCGTGCTGTCCCGGATCGGTCAGAACTCGCGGGTCGTCCTGACCCACGACGTGGCCCAACGGGACAACCTGCGCGTGGGCCGCCACGACGGGGTGGTGGCCGTCGTCGAGGCGCTGAAGGGTCACCCGCTCTTCGCGCACGTGACCCTCACGCGGTCCGAGCGAAGTCCCATCGCAGCACTGGTCACAGACCTCTTGGAGGGGATCGAGGTCTGAGCCTGCAGGGCGCGCCGGTCGTGCTCGACCCCCTGCCCGCCTCGGAGCCAACCTGAGCGCGTCCACAGGGGCGATTTCCCCTCAAGGGTGGGCCGCCCCTACAGTTGAGGTCTCAATTCGGTAACGACGGACCCCCCGCCAGCCGCTCCGCCGCGCCCGAATCCCCCACGAGAGGTCCCCCCGCTCCATGAGCCACCACACCCCGCGCCACGCACCCCGGCATGCCGTCCCTCGGCACCGGGGTCTTGTTCGCGCGGGCGGCCCCGCCCTGAGCCGCCCCGTCGTGGTGACCGGAGTGGCGGCGATGCTGCTCTCCGGTGGTGCGGTCGCCTCGACCCTCACCGGCGGTGCGGCCAGTGCCCAGACATTGACCTTCGCCGTGGACGGCGTCACCTCGAGCGCCACGACCCAAGAGCTCGCCATCGCCCGGGCCGATGACGTCCGAGTCGTAGCCGACCGCTCTGCGAGCAACACCCAGAAGTCAGCCGTGGCGGCGCAGGCTGCGGCGGTCGAGAAGGCCAAGGCTGCGGCCCTGGCCAAGAAGCGACAGGCCGATGCGGCGGCCCTGGCCAAGCAGCGCAAGGCCGACGCCGACAAGGCCGCCCGGGCAGCAGCGCGCGAGAAGATCGTCGCGAATGCTCAGTCCGACCCGCGATCCGCGGCGCGAATCATCATGGGGGAGTTCGGTTTCGGAGAGGGACAATGGTCCTGCCTGAACATGCTCTGGGTGGGCGAGAGCGACTGGAACTACCGTGCCGAGAACCCCTCGAGCGGCGCCTACGGCATCCCGCAGTCCCTCCCCGGGAGCAAGATGGCGACCATGGGCAGCGACTGGCGCAGCAACCCGGTCACCCAGATCCGCTGGGGCCTGGACTACATCAAGAAGTCCTATGGCACCCCCTGCAACGCCCTCAACCAGTGGAACAACCGCTCGCCGCACTGGTACTGACGGGCAGCGCTCGTCTGCCGGGCTTCCCGCCCGCTCAGGCGCTGAACCACGGCGAGGTGCCGGGAGGCGCCGGCACGAGGTCCTCGGTCTCCGGCTGCACGTGAGCCCCGGCCTCCAGGGCTCGGGCCCGCAGCTGCTCGACGAACTGGTGGATGCCGGGGTGCTTCAGGTCCTCGAAGGGCGCGACCATCCGCACATAGAAGGACGTGCCCTGTGCTGTGGCGACCCACAGCTGAACCACGGGGGACAGGGCGATCCGGGTGAGGTCTGCGAGTGCGACCTCCCGGCGCTGCACCCGCCCCTGCACCAGCAGTCGGTCCGGTGTGACGGTGACCTTGCGCCGCAGGTCGGAGAGCCCGTAGAGCCCGAGGGCGACCGCGGGAAGGCCGAACCACCAGGTGCCCTTGACGAGGAGTCCCAGCCCGATCGCCAGGAAGAGCACGCCGAACACGGTCTGGGAGAACCGTTTCGAGCTGTGCGGGCGGCCGATGAGGTTCGTGGTGGCGGAGCTGGTCATCCACAGATCCTAAGTGGGACGCAGCCTTCCACTGGCGGGGAGCGCTCCCCATCGCGGTGGTCACCATCGGTCCGTAGGGTTGCTCGAGAACACTCCCCAACTCCTGGAATCGAGCGATGACCTCCTTCTCCGTCAAGACCGGCACCCTGCAGGCGTTCTCGGGAGTTCTCGCGGACGGTGGGCACTCGATCGACCTCGCCTCGGCCTTCTCCTCGACGGCCCGGACCTACGTCGACACCTACGTGCCGGTCCCCTACGACGCCGGTGACCTGTACTCCGACATCTACCTGAACAACCAGTCGGTGTGTCAGGCGCTGCAGAGCTCGACGACCGCGGTCGGCACCCTGCTGACCCAGAGCGCGCAGACCCTGGCGAGCTCCGCGACGGCGTATGCACGCCTGGATGAGCAGGCGGCCGCTCAGCTCGACGCCGCGTATCCCGGAAAGGCGGCTGCCGTGCCCGCGGTCGTCTCGGGAATCGCCCTGAACGCCGGGCTGGTCAACCCGGAGCCATCCCTGGCGGGTGTCCCGAGCCAGGATGCGCCGGTGCCCGACATGGTGCAGTGGGTCATGGACAAGGCCGGGTGGGCCTCGATCACCGGGCTCGCCCTGAAGCTCGCCTCCCTCTTCGGACTCGACCCGGTCGGTGAGCTGACCAAGAGCGTCGTCGGCGACTACGGCGAGCTCGCCCAGGCCGGCCACGCGGCCGAGGCGCTCGCGAGCTTCGAACGCGTGGCGGCCGAGACCATCCTCAGCGGGGCGGCGGCGATGCACTGGAGCGGCGAGGCGGCGGAGCACGCCATGGCGTGGTTCACCGAGGCGGCCAACGCGCTCGAGACCCACGCGGGCAAGCTCGACGAGCTCGGGGAGAAGTACGCACTGCTCGTGCAGCACTGTGCGGAGCTCGCCGCGGCGCTGGGCAGCGCCCTGTCCGTCGCCATCGACAACATCCTGATCTGCGTCGCCGAGCTCGCAGCGGCGGGGTGCCTGGCCAGCGTGCCCGGCATCAACGTCATCATCGGCCTGATCGGTGCCTACCAGGTGTGGAAGACGACCGAGGCGATCGCCCTCTTCCTCAAGATCACCGGGAACGTCTACTACGGCGTCACCGGCCTGCTGGCAGCCGTCACCGGCCTGGCCAGCTGGGCCCAGGACGGCGACGTGACCTCGGCGCTCCCGAGCGCCCCCTACGTCAACGCATCATTCGTCTGAGGAGCGCGCCATGGCCGAGCACGAGGACCACTCC
>JBDTDY010000080.1:0-3080 GCA_039922835.1 Ornithinibacter sp. | reverse complement strand
TCTCCGGGCACACCCACGGGGGGCAGATGTGGCCGCTGGAGCACCTCGTGACGCTGCAGCAGCCGATGCTCGAGGGGCTGGCGCGGATCGGGGACGTGAGCGTGGTGACCTCGCGCGGGATCGGCGCATGGGGCCCGGCGATCCGGGTGGCGGCGCCGCCGGAGGTTCCCATCATCACGCTGAGGCGGTCGTGAGCGACTCCGGTCTCGTGGGTCCGGACGGGCTGGTCGGTCCGGACGGGCTGGTCGTCGGCGAGGACGGGCTGGCGCGCCCCGTCTGGGCCTCGGTCGACCCGATGCTGCGCGCCTACTACGACACCGAGTGGGGCATGCCGGTGCGCGACGAGCGCGGGCTCTTCGAGCGCCTGTCGCTCGAGGCGTTCCAGTCCGGGCTCTCCTGGGCGACGATCCTGCGCAAGCGCCCGGCGTTCAGGGAGGCCTTCGCGGACTTCGACCCCGAGGTCGTCGCGGGTTTCGCCGAGCCCGACGTCGAGCGGCTCATGGGTGACGCCGGGATCGTGCGCAACCGCGCCAAGGTGCTGGCCACGATCACCAATGCCCGAGCCACGCTGGGGCTGCGCGCGGACGACGAGGGCGATCTCGCGGCATTCGTCTGGTCCTTCCAGCCCGCCGACACCCCCCGGCCGCGAGCGATGGCGGAGCTGGCAACGACCTCTCCGGAGTCGCTCGCGCTCTCGAAGGCGCTCAAGCGCAAGGGCTTCGTCTTCGTGGGCCCGACGACGATGCACGCCCTGATGGAGGCGATAGGCATCATCGACACCCACCTGCTCGGGTCCCACCGACGCGCCACCAGCGGCGTCTGGCCGAGCTGACCCGCGCGGGTAGGAACGAGGAGAGCCGACCCGAAGGCCGGCTCTCGTCGATCGGTGGAGCTGAGGGGATTCGAACCCCTGACCCCCCTCCATGCCATGGAGGTGCGCTACCAACTGCGCTACAGCCCCGAACCACTGTGGGGTGACTGCGGAAGTTTACCCATGCCCCCCGGTGCCCGACCAAATCGGCGTCACGGGGGCGAGGTGCCCGGGCGCGACGCCGTGCCGGCCGAGACGTTCCACGCCGCGATGCGCCAGCCGTGCAGCCCCTCCACGAGCTCGGTCCAGTGACAGTTCCCCAAGGTGCCCAGCATCCGCCAGGCGAGGTCCTGCTCCAGAGCGAGCACGTGCGCTGCCAAGGCGCGCCCGGCGCCCCCGTGGGTGGAAAGGACGACGCACTCCCCTGGTGCCATCGTGGCGAGCACCTCATCGACCGCCTCGCCCACCCGGGCCACGACGTCGCTCATCGACTCCCCGGTGTCTCCTCGGCGGATGTCCTCACCGCGCCGCAGCGCTGCCTGGTCCTGCGGCCAGCCCGCAGCCACCTGGGCGCTCGTGAGCCCCTGCCACGCGCCGGCGTCGATCTCCCGGAGCCGCTCGTCGAGTTCGACCGGGATGCCGCACGCCCGGCCGACGCTCTCGGCCGTCAGTCGGGCGCGGGTCAGGTCGGAGGTGAGCACCCGGGTGGGCGCCAGCGCCGCGAGCGCCGGCCCCACGGCATCCGCCTGGCTCCTGCCGAGGTCGGTGAGCTGGGAGTCGAGCTGGCCCTGCCAGATGCCCGCCAGGTTGTGCGTCGTCTCACCGTGCCGGAGCACGACGAGCCGCCGCGGTGGCGTGCGGCTCACCGACCGCCCTGCTCGGTGCCGACGACGCCCACGTCGATGGTCGGGCAGTCCTTCCAGAGGCGCTCGAGCTCGTAGAAGGACCGCTCCTCGTCGTGCTGGACGTGGACGACGATGTCCGCGAAGTCGATGAGCACCCAGCGACCCTCGCGCTGACCCTCGCGGCGCACCGGCTTCACACCCTGCTCGCGCAGCGCGTCCTCCACCCCGTCGACGATGGCCCCGACCTGGCGCTCGGACTCGGCCGAGACGATGAGGAAGACGTCGGTCAGCGCGAGCTGCTCGGAGACGTCGATGCCCGTGATGGTGGTGGCAAGCTTCTCGGCCGCGGCCGAAGCAGCCGTGCGGGCGAGCTCCAGGGCTCGGTCAGTGGCGGTCACGGGGCTCCTTCGGGTGGTGCGTGGGCCGCGGCCGGTGCGGGCGCGGCATACAGGTGGTGCTTGCTGATGTGCTGGACGACTCCGTCGGGGACGAGGTACCAGATCGGTTCGCCGGCGCGAACCCGCGCCCGGCAGTCGGTGGAGCTGATCGCCATCGCAGGGACTTCCTGCAGGGTCACCCGCTCCCCCGGCAACCCCGTCTCGGAGAGCTCATAGCCCGGCCGGGTCACCCCGACGAACTGGGCCAGGGACCACAGCTCGTCGGCGTCCTTCCAGGACAGGATCTGGGCGAGGGCGTCGGCGCCGGTGATGAAGAACAGCTCGGCGTCGGGCCGCTCCGCGTGCAGGTCACGCAGGGTGTCGATCGTGTAGGTGGGGCCGTCCCGGTCGATGTCGACCCGGGAGACGGTGAAGCGGGGGTTGGACGCGGTCGCGACCACTGCCATGAGGTATCTGTGCTCGGCAGGGGCGACGTCGCGACCCTCCTTCTGCCACGGCTCCCCGGTGGGCACGAAGACGACCTCGTCGAGACCCAGGAGGGACTGCACCTCCGAGGCAGCGACGAGGTGCCCGTGGTGGATCGGGTCAAAGGTGCCGCCCATGACCCCCAACCGCATCGGCTGGGCGATCAGTGGCGTCCGGGGTGCTCGGGCCAGTGGGCCTCGTCGCCCTCGGGCTGCGGGTGACCGGCCTCGTAGGCACGGCCGGACGGCGCGCCAGCAGCCGACCCGCTCCCGCTCTGGTGGTGGGCCACCGGCCCTGCGTGCTTCTGGGCCGTGCCTCGGAAGGACCAGGTCAGGCCAAGGAGGAACGTGAAGGCCAGGAGCGCGAGGGCTCCGAAGAGCCACGGGGGCATCGGGAGCTCGCGGTGGGCCTCCTCGGTCACGAGGAGCGCGACATTCATCGTCATGGGAGCAGCGTACCGCCACGTCGTCCACGGATTTCGTCCACAGGCCTGTGGACGAGGACCGTCGTGAGCACCCGCGGCTGTGGACGACGGGGACCTCCCGGGCGGAGGGCGTGATA
>JBDTDY010000079.1:0-6662 GCA_039922835.1 Ornithinibacter sp. | reverse complement strand
GGGTCCCACTGCGCGCGCGGCACGGTCTGGACCAGGGTTCCATGCACGATGAAGCGCTCCGTGGCGCTGTATTTCGGGTGGCACGAGGTCATCGTCATCACTGCCGTGAGGGGTGTGGCCGCGGGCTCACCGGGCACCGGCGCGATGACCTCGACGTCGGTCGGCAGCACGATCTCACTCCCGCTCACCTGGTAGACGAAGAAGTCGGTGGCGGTCTCGATCACCACGCGGTCGCCGACCGCGATGGTGTCGATGTCGTGGAAGGGCCGGCCGTAGGTGGTGCGGTGCCCGGCCATGGCGAAGTTGCCCACCTCGCCCGGTAGCGCGGTGTCGGCATAGTGGCCGACCCCCTCCTCGAGGATGTCCCGACCGCTGCCCTCGAGCACCGGGCGGGCATAGTCGGTCCCGAAGCGGGGGATCCGCACGATCGCGAAGGCCTTTCCGCTCCGGAGCTCCTTGGGGACAGCGCTCGGGGTCGGCGCCTTCGTCGGGCGCGCCTGGAAGTTCTGCTCCAACATGGTGACGGTGGCGTCCTGCACCCGGTTGGAGGTGACGTCGGTCCACCACAGCTGCCACGCCGTGAAGAGGAGGAGGAGCACCCCCGCGGTGACGAGGAGTTCCCCCACCCACCCGATGAGCCTGCGCAGCCTCACGACGTCGGGACCTCGGCGTACTTCGGGGGGATCGTGCCGCTGTATGCCGGGAACGTCTGCCGACCGGGCCGGGCGACGTCGTAGCCGAGCCCGACGGCCAGCGACCACTGCCGCAGGTTCTCGACCTGGGGGTCTTCTTCGAGGGAGGAGACCAGCCGGCCGGTGTCGCCGATGGCCTGGATCACGTAGGGCGGTGAGTAGACCCGGCCCTGGAGGATAAGGGTGTTGCCGACGCACCGCACGGCACTGGTGGAGATGACCCGCTGGTCCTGCAGCATCATCGCCTCGGCACCACCAGCCCACAGCGCGTTGACCACGGCCTGCACGTCCTGCTGGTGGATGACGTAATTGTCCGGGTCCTGGCCGGCGGGGACTTCTCCGCCCACGAGGGGGGCGTCGTTCAGGCTGACCTTCACCGTCTTGCCAGTCACGTCTGTGCGCCCGGCTGCGGTGGCGATCTCGTTGGCCCGGCGCTGCAGTCCCTGGGTGAGCAGGTCGCCGGGAGCGAGCGCGGCGGTCGAGGCGTCGACCTCGGTCTGGAGCTCGTCCAGGCGTACGGCACGGGCCTCGTTGGAACGGGTGCGCTCGCGGATCAGGTCGGGCAGGACGACCTGGTCGGTGCGCAGGTCCTGGCCCTGGGAGATCCGCACGCTGGAGGCGAAGAGCGAGCCGGCGACCAGCGCCACGACGGGCACCAGCCAGGGCCAGGCCGAGGGTCGATCGACCCGCCCTCCGTGCGTTCCAGCCACCCGTGCCACCTCCTTCTCCTCGTCAGCAACTACGCTAGGTCACACCAGCCACGTCAAGGAGTGTGTCCGTGCCCGAGTCCAAGGGTCGCCCCAAGCCCGCCTACACCCCGCCCCGCACGGCGCAGAAGGCCCAGGGTCCCAACGCCGCATGGTTCGTGCCGGTCATGTTGGGCCTGATGGTCCTCGGGCTGCTCTGGGTCGTCACGTACTACATCTCCGGTGTGCACCAGTATCCCGTGCCACCGCTGGCGCGCTGGAACCTGGGGGTCGGTTTCGCCCTGATGCTCTCCGGCTTCCTCATGACAACGCGCTGGCGCTGACGCCGGGTTCCCGGCATCCCGACTTCTCGGGGTGAGGTTGTCCACAGGGTTATCCCCGGTTGGGGATGAATGACACCCGTGTAATCCACATCTCCACGCACCTCGGCCATGCAGCCTGCCCACCAGCTCCCGCCGCCCTGGCTGACGGGGTTGGGTCAGGCGGTGGCGTACCTGGCGACCGCCAGCACGATGAGGAGCACGAGGATGCCGGCGAGCGCGAGCCAGTGGACCTGGCGGTTCGGGGGCTTGGTGATGGTGCCACCGCGGCCGAGGTGGGCAATCGCGGCTGCGGCGGCCGCACCGGTGAGGAACCCGCCGAGGTGGGCCTGCCACGCGATGCCCGGGATGACGAAACCGAGCACGGCATTGATGCCGATGATGACGTACATCCCTGCGGCAGAGCGCCCCAGGCTTCGCTGCAGCACGAGGAACGCGCCGAACAGCCCGAAAACCGCACCCGAGGCCCCGACCGCCCAGCCGTACCACGAGCCACCCTGGCCGGCGAGGTAGTCGGCGAAGGTGCGGGGCGCGGAGAGCAGCAGGAACACCACCGATCCGCCGAGGGCGCTGAGCAGGTAGACGGCGACGAACCGGGCGCGCCCGAGCAGCGGCTCGAGATAGTTGCCCATGATCCACAGCGCATACATGTTGAACGCGATGTGCAGGATGTTGCCGCGCGAGTGCGCGAACGCCGAGGTGAGGAAGCGCCACGGCTCGTCGACCGAGAGCGCAGGGACGAACGCGATCCGGTAGGTCAGGCTCGGGATGAGCTGCTGCGCGACGAACACCGCGACGCAGATGCCGATGATCGCGATCGTCGCCTGAGGGCGGGCGTCACCGACCGCCCCCCCGAAGACGGTGCGCGCCTGGCGCACCGTGGCGGCGCCCTCCTTCACGCAGTCGACGCACTGGATGCCGACCGCGGCCGGCCGCTGGCACTGCGGGCAGGTGGGCCGACGGCAGCGTTGGCAGCGCACGTAGGACTCACGGTCGGGATGCCGCGGGCAGACCGGGGTCTGCTCCACGGCATCCGGGTATGCCGGTTGCTCACCCATGCGTGGCAGTCACCTGTCTGGGGTGTTCGGCGGGGGATGGGACCCGGGCGGGTCTCAGTCCTCGATCTCGACGCGTTCGATGACGACGTCGTCGACGGGCTTGTCCTGGCGGCCGGTGGGGACGGCAGCGAGCTTGTCGACGATCTCACGGCTCGGGCCGTCGGCAACCTCGCCGAAGATGGTGTGCTTGCCGTTGAGGTGCGGGGTGGGCCCGACGGTGATGAAGAACTGCGAGCCGTTGGTGCCCTTGCCCATCCGCTTGCCCGCGTTGGCCATGGCGAGGATGTAGGGCCGGTCGAACTGCTTGTCGGGGTGGATCTCGTCATCGAACGCGTACCCGGGTCCGCCCATACCGGCGCCGACCGGGCAGCCGCCCTGGATCATGAAGCCCGGGATGATGCGGTGGAAGATCAGCCCGTCGAAGAACGGCGTCGGGTTGGTGCGACCGGCATCGTCCTTGTACTCCTTCTCGCCCTTGGCGAGGCCGACGAAGTTGTCGACGGTCTTGGGCGCTTCGTTGGGGAAGAGCTCGACGACGATGGGTCCGTGGTTGGTGTGCAGAGTTGCCTTCATGCCCTGAATCCTCTCACGTGGCGGGGACAGGAATCGGACGCGGGCGGTGATCTGGCAGACCCGAGAGTGCGCTGAGCAGCGAGAACAAGGCAGGATGGGTGGCGAGACGTCGACCAGAGGAGGACACGTGTTCAGCAGGACGAGCAAGACGGACAGGGCCAAGGACGCCGTCGCGAGCGGCGCGGATGCCGTGAACGACGGCGCGGCCGCCGCGAAGGACAAGGCAGCCGAGCTCAGGGGTAGGGCCGGCGACGCCGCCGACAACGCCAGCACCCAGTACGCCGTGGCCAGGGACAGGGCGAGTCACGCGGCCGACGCCGCCGCCGCCCAGTACGGGGTGGCCAGGGACAAGGCCAGCGAGACCGCGGAGGCCGTGCGTGAGCGCGCCCACGACGCCGCGGAGAACCTCGCCCCCAAGGTGGAGCACGCCAGGGAGACCTTCGTCGACGACATCCTGCCCAAGGTCGCGGCCGCGCTCGCGACCGTGGCCGCCGGGGCTGTCGCCGCGAAGGAGACTGCGGCCGAGGCCGCCGAGCGCGCTCCCGACGCATATGCCGTGCTCAAGGGCGACGCCACCGCGAAGTCCGGGGGCAAGGGCAAGTGGATCCTGCTGCTCGGCGCGATCGCCGCCGGTGCCGCCGTGTGGGCCTGGCGCAAGAGCAACGAGCGCCCCGACCCGTGGGCGACCGCCGGCAGCTACACCCCGCCGAAGTCGACCTCCGAGAAGGTCAGCGACCTCAAGGACAAGGTCAGCGAGAAGGCTGCCGACGCGAAGGCCGCGGCATCCGATGTCGCTGCCGACGTCAAGGACACGGTGGAGGACGTCAAGGACGCCGCCGCGGAGAAGACCTCGCACGCGAAGAAGGCTGCTGCCGACGCCACCAACGAGGCGGCCGACGCGGCCGACACGAAGGTGGCCGAGCTCAAGGCCGAGGGCGAGGACGGTTCAGCCACCTGGACCGATGCGGGCACCGGTGATGCCGAGGTCCCCTCGATCTCCGGCACCTCCGAGGGCTCGGACCTGTCCACCCCGCACATCGATGGTGGGTCGAACGACAAGGCCTGACCTGATCAGGCACTCCTCCCGGGCACGCCCGGCGCAGGTCCCGAATGCCGGCCGTTTCCCGAGGGGGACGGCTGGCATTCGTCTTCCTGGCACAACGGGAGGCAGTGGCGGCCTGAGCCATACCAGTGCCGAGAGTGGGGAACAGCGCCGACCCGACGGTGGCGATGCCGAGCTCAGAGATGGTGCGTGCGTCGTTGGTGCGCGCCGCCGCTCGCCCGCCCGGCGACGTCACGAACGACAACTTCTACGTCGACCCGCTTGAGTACTCCGGGGACGACCAGCCCGACCAGCACGCCGCCGGGGGAAGGCGTGCGTCGCACGGCGGCCTGAGCCACCGAGCAGAGTGTCGTCCACGCTGCTGCAGCCAGCACCTCGGCGGTCTCGGCGTCATCGACGTCTCCGCCCCGGGCCACTCGATCCAGTGGACCTTCCCGCGGTCCAGCGTTGCCTCCGGTGAGAGCTACTGCGGGCAGGGATGGCGCAGCGTCGGGCACAAACCGAGCGAGCGATCTCCGAGCGTCTCGATGGAGATCTCATTGATGGAGCGACTGCTTCGCCCGGTGGGCCAGTGATTGGGGCGGATACTCGACTCGTGATTGCGACGTCGATGACGATGGTCAGGCTGCCGGTGAGCGCGGCGGGAGTCCCTGATTCGATTCTTTCGGAGGACCTGCTTCGACGGTACGTGGACCTGTTGGTTCGTCTCGTCGAGGCCGTTGGCGCCATCGTCATCTTCGTCGGTGCGGTGCTGGCCGCCGTTCACTTCGCCCGGGCCGCCTTCCGAGGCCAGAAGGGCGCGGAGTTTGTACGGGTGCGCCTTGGTCTCGGGCGCTATCTGACGTTGGGTTTGGAGTTCCAGCTCGCCAGCGACGTACTCAGTACCGCCATCGCTCCCACGTTCAACGAAATCGGCAAGCTCGCCGCGATCGCAGCCATTCGGACTGCGCTGAACTACTTCTTGGGTAAGGAGATCGATAGCGAGCGAAGAGAAGTGGAGCAGGAACGCGCCGGGGATCGCGCGCGCTCGGATGTGGTGGACACGGGGCCGTGACATGGGAACCGCGACGGTGAGCACCTTGATACAGGGGACCGCGCTGCTGCTGACCGTTCTCGGACTGGTCTGCGGCTTCCTCGTCCTGGTTCGCCAGCGGGACATCGCGCAGTCGGTGTCCGTGCTGCTGGAGTTCCTGCTCGCTGCCGGACTGCTGCGCCTTTCTGACAACCCGACCTACCGCACGATCACCACCGCGGCGGTGATCATCCTCATCCGCAAGATGTTGACGTTCGGTCTCCGAAGACCCGTCAGGTCGGCGCCCCCAACGTGAGCATGCGGTCACCGGGCGGACCACTCACGCAGTGCGGTTGAGACCCCTTCGCCGTCGGGGCCTCGGGTGCTCTCCTCGTCGATGGGTGAGGTTCGATTCAACATATTCGGGTGGGTTCGCCCGCTCGTGAGGCCGCTGTGGGACTGCTGGTGGTGCCTAGGCTCCGAGTCCTGCCTTGTCGACGTTGCGGTGGAACCGCATCCCTGCGAGGCCGCCGAGAATGGCGCCGACGAGGCTGGCCAAGACGACGGCGACGGCGGCGATGATGCCGGCGGTGCTGAGGTCTCCTTCGCCGATGGGCAGGCGGGGGAAGGCGTTGAGGTTGGCGAGGATGTTGTACTTGCTGCCGGCGATGGCCCCGACGGCGGCGACGACGCCGGCGATGAGGAGAGCCCACAGCCACACGGCCAGGCCTTGCTTGGCGCCGTCGAAGCGGGCCATCCGCCCGGCGACGTACCCGCCGCAGTAGTAGGCGATGAACAAGATGACCAGCAGCGCAATGCCGCCCACCAGTCCGACCGTCTTTGGGTCGCTGCTGGCTTGGTCGGTCACCGCATTCACGTCGGTGCCGGTGGCGACCCCCACGGCGGTACCGGCCGCCGCAAGGAGGGCGGTGAGCAGGACAGCGGTGCCGGTGGCGGTGAGCCACCCGAAGAAGGCGGAGCCGACCTTGATGCCGCCGTACTCTTCCTTCTCGGCGACGAGGACGGCATCGCGGTTGCGAGCGATGAGTGGGTCGTAGGTGCCGGTGGCCTCG
Source organism: Ornithinibacter sp. (assembly GCA_039922835.1). GTDB lineage: Bacteria > Actinomycetota > Actinomycetes > Actinomycetales > Dermatophilaceae > Fodinibacter. The sequence continues at coordinate 164 of JBDTDY010000079.1, read as the reverse complement.
CGACGATCACTCGCGGCGTCAGGGTGGTTGTGGCGCTCGTCGCGTTCGGGGGTGGGCGGGTGATCGCTGGTGTTCATGGGTCTCCTTGGGGTGCAGCTGTGCGTTGCGGGGCGGACGCCCCGCCGGCGGCCGTGGTGGCTCGCCGACGGGGACACCCTCGGTTC
>JBDTDY010000078.1:0-2676 GCA_039922835.1 Ornithinibacter sp. | reverse complement strand
GCCGTGCTGCTCTACGGGACCGAACGGCTCGGCAAGGCCGTGCGCTCCCCAGCGAAGGACACCCTGCTCTCACACGCCTCGACCCGGACCGGCAGCGGCTCCGCGTTCGGGGTCCACCAGGCGATGGATCAGTTCGGTGCCATGGCCGGCCCGCTGCTGCTCGCCGCGATCCTCGCGCAGCGCGACGGCGACTATCGGCTGGCCTTCGGCGTGCTCATCGTCCCCGGCGTCCTCGTGCTGGCTGTGCTCGCCTGGCTCCGGCTGCGGGTCCCCGATCCGCTGGCCTACGAGACGAGGCCCAACAAGACGGAGCCCAACGAGACGGAGCCCAACGACAGCCCGCCGCAGCCGGATGCCGTTTCGCCGCCGGACGAGCGAACGCCCGCTCGAACCACCCGACCGGTCATGCCCCGCCAGCTGTGGGAGTACGTGACTGCGATTGCCATGCTGTCGTGCGGGGTCGCCTCCTTCCCGTTGCTGGCCTTCCACGCGCAGACGACGGGCCTGCTGTCCGCCGCCCAGGTTCCGGTGCTCTTCGCCGTCGCGATGTTCGTCGACGGGCTGACCGGCCCCATCGTCGGGAGGCTGTACGACCGGCACGGAGCTCAGGTCATGCTCGTCGTGCCGTTCGCCGCGGCGGGTGCGTCGGTCGCCTTCACCGACCAGGCCTGGCTGGTCTGGACCGGTGTCGCCATCTGGGGCGTCGTCAACGGGGTTCTCGACTCCACCGTCAAAGCCGTCGTCACGCAACTGGTCGGGCCCGAGGCTCGTGCAGTCGCCTTCGGTTGGCTGGCCCTCAGCCGCGGCATCGGGCTCCTGATCGCCGGCGGCATCCTGGGCGTCGCCTACGACCACGACATCAACCTGGTGATCGTGCTCCTCGTGCTTGCGAACGCCGTCGCCCTCCTCGGCCTGCGACGCGTGGTGGGCTCCGCCACGCACCCGGCTCCGGACTGACATCCGCGACAGCTGGGCCGATGTCGCTTCGTCGGCGGTCAGTCTCGGAAGTGACCGATGGGATGCTGCCAGGAGGCGTCGGCGTGCACGAGCCACGTTGCCGTGAGGGCCGCGACCGCTACGGTCAGCACCACCACCATGATCCGTGCGGCTGACCCGGGCACCTTGCTTTGCTGTGCGGGCCTCGGGGCGACCAGTCGTAGCGCCGGCAGCATTCTGGCCAGCACGTGGAGACCGGCCGCGACGCACCAGACGACGAACGACGCTTGGTGCAAGGAGACCCAGCCGATGCGCACGCCCAACATCGAGACGAGAGGAGTGCGGCTGGCGGGTTCGCCGAGCACGATGAGGATCACCCCGGTCGCCAGCAGCGCCACCGTGCTGACCACGACGAGCGGCCCCAGCAGCCGCAGCAGCATGGGTGGCGGTCCGGCCTGCTGGTAGCCCTCGTTGCCGAGGTAGTAGCGAACCATCCGCCAGGTGGTCGTGGCGGTCTTGACCAGCGCGGGCGGAATGAGCAGGGCGCCGATCACCACGTGCCAGTCGATCAGCCCCCTGACGTCGAAGAGGGTGAGCAGCTCAGCCACGGACAACACGAGGAGGGACAGGCCGATCCACGCCGTGAGCAGGGCGTTGCCCGCCGGCCCGCCACTGCGGGCGCCGACGGGATCGGACCGCACCCGACGCCCGATGGCGTGATCGACGACGTCGATGATCATGTCGGTGGCCATCCCGACGGCCCGGGTCGACCGGGAGTCTGCGTTCACGGGCTGCTGGTGAGTCGCAGTGCGAGCCGGGGGCATTCGTGAACGGCGGTCTGCGCGTCCTCGTGCGTGCGGGCGTCGATGGGCAACGTCCTGCCGGGGTGCCGCCCCATCGGGTAGCCCCAGTCGTCGGGGCGCAGCAGCCCGGGAAGCAGGTCCAGGCACACGCCGCGTGCCTCACAGCGGGTCCAGTCGATCACTAGCTCTGTTGCCATGGCAGGTTCCTCGAGTTCGGCCCAACGGCGCGCTGGTCGTCGGGCGCGGTGCAGCGGCCCGCCCGGTGGTGGGAGACCTCGGTGGCGAAGACCTGCAGGGTGCTGCGGATGAAGCGAGCCGTGCCGTCGGGATGGCGGCAGGCACCTCGACCGTCGACCGTGTCGCAGAGCCGGTACAGCTCGCTGACGGCGGAGCCGGTTCTGTGGCCCTCGCGGTGGCCGTAGGCGAGGGCGTTCAGGTGTCCGGCGATGGCCGGCAGCCCGTTGAGGCACGGACCACACTGTCCGGCCGACTCGCCGGCCAGATAGGCGGCGACCCCAGCGGCGGCCTGCAGACCGCACCGCCGTGCGGGGAGGGCGATGAGCACCCCGGCGCCCGGTGACGCCTGGTACTCCTGCAGGCCGGCGCGGGTGAGCGGAGACGCCGCCGCCTGGGGGGTCCACGGCACCCAGCAGCCGTGATAACCGCCGACCAGCAAGGCTTGCAGGGGTTCGGTGGCGCCCCCTGCCACGTCAATGATCTCGCCCAGGGTGATGCCTCCCCGCGCCTCCCACACGCCCGGCAGCCGAACGGCTCCGGAGATCGTCACCAGCCGGGTGCCCGGGTCGTCGGGCACGCCGCGGGAGCGGAACCAGGCCGCGCCGAAGCGGGCGATCAGCGCCAGGTGGGCGAGTGTTTCCACGTTGAGCACGATCGTCGGTCGACCGCTGATGCCATGGGTCATCAGTGGCCCGGTGAG
>JBDTDY010000077.1:0-4228 GCA_039922835.1 Ornithinibacter sp. | reverse complement strand
GCCCTGGTCCAGCCACTGGTTGCTGACCTGGTGGCTGCGCTGGATCAGGTCTGGGGCGTGCGAGAAGTCGGCGGGAGACACCGAGAGGGGACACAACGGGGGCATCACGTGCAGCCGAGCACGACCGTGGTGCTCCCGCACCTGCGCGAGCAGCTGGCGGTGCAGGAGCAGGCTCAGGGCGCTGAGCGTCGCCCCCAGCGCAGTGCTCGGGGCGGAACCGGCGCAGGGATAGCCGGCCGGAAGCAGGTAGATGTCGTCGGCGCCCCATTCCTCGGCATGCTGCACGGCGTCGAAGTCACCGACGCCGCCGTCGACGAGGATCTGACCGCCGCGCCAGACCGGTGGCAGCAGTCCCGGCACGGCGGCGCTGGCAAGCACCGCCGTGACCGCCGATCCCTCGGTCACGGCCATGGCCAGCCCGGTCACGAGGTCGGTGGCCACCACGTGCACCGGGATGCGAGCGTCTTCGAGCAGATCGAACACGAGGTGTCGCTCGACGAGCGCTCGCAGGCGGGTGTCGGAGAACAGCGAGGATGCACTGCCGGCCGCTGCTGCCAGCCAACGACCGGGGTTCACCGCGAAGACGTCCCGACGACGCATCTCCTGCCACAAGGCGCCGAGGGCGTCGATGCGCTCCGGCGTCGAGCCGGGGTCGGCGATGTAGGCCGCGTTGAGGGCGCCCGCCGACGTGCCCACCAGCAGGTCCGGTGCGATGCCGTGGTCGAGGAGTGCGGCGAGCATCCCGACCTGAACGACGCCGAGGCTCCCGCCACCGGTGAGCACGAACGCGGTGCTCATGACTCAACCTCGGTGCAGGGGCCAGGTGAGCGGCCGCGGGTCATAGCGCGTTGCCAGACGCTGGAGCGCGACGGCTGCCAGCAGCAGACCGAAGTCACGCAGCGCGACGTCGTAGAAGCCCGGGATGAGCATGAGGTTGAGGATGATTCCGGCGAGCCAGGCCACCACCACCACTGCCCCCAGTCGGGCATGCAGTGCCACGAGCACACCCGCGGCCACCTCGATGACGCCGACGGCATACATCGCCTGGTGAGGGCTGACTGGCAACGGGTCCGACAGCACCGGTGCGAGGTACTGGTCCCACTGCACCAGCCAGTTGGTGAACTTGTCGAGGCCGAAGACGATCGGCGCGATGACGAACGCGCCGCGCAGGACGAGGAATGCCTGCCGCGCCGGGTCCTGTGCCAGTGGCAGCCGGGACGCTGCACTGGATGCCGTGCCGCTCGCGGTGATCGGGGCGGCGGCGCCGTGCTCGGTTGGTCGGTCGATGGTGGCCATGGGTCCTCCTTGATCGGTGCTGCATCCCTCGCCGCGATCATCGGGCGGCCGCGGCAGGGCGCGGGGTGGGACGCTGACACCGTGTTGGTGACACCGCAGCCCCCGCGTCATACGCCGTGTGGGATATCCGGTAAGAAGTGGGCCCCCGTGTGCAGCAAACAGGACATGACCACCAAGCGGATCCCCGCACCGCGCGCGATGGCGGGTCGCCCCGTCGGCGACGCGTCGGTCGACGTCGTGTTCTGGCGCGCGAGTCGGCTGCGGGATGCCGGGTTCGCCGCCGACCTGGCCGAAGACCTCGCTCACCAGCCCGTCGACCTGCACGCCCTCTTGCAGCTCGTCGATCGCGGGTGCCCTCCGGCCCTGGCTGCCCGCATCCTCGCTCCTGACGACACCGAGACCGGTGCCCGGTGAACACCACGAACCGGGATGACCCGGTGCCGGTCGGCCTCTCTCCGGCACGCTCCCGCGGCGTGCGGGGTGGCGAGGCCGAGCCCGAGGACTGGGTCGCCGCGCTGGCCACACCGGGACCTGCCCAGGACGACGCCATGCGCCGGTTGCACGCGCTGATGGTGCGCGCTGCGGCCCACCAGGTGTGGCGCATGCGCAGCGCACTGCCGGACCCCTCTCCCCACGCGGTCGACGACCTGGCCAACCAGGCCGCGGACGAGGCCATGACCGCGCTGCTGGGCAAGCTGCACACCTTCGAGGGCCGCAGCCGCTTCAGCACCTGGGCGTTCAAGTTCGCGATCCTCCAGGCAGCGACCGAGGTGCGACGCATCCAGTGGCAGCACCGCGAGGTGGAGCTTCGCGACCTCGAGCTCCAGGCACCGGCACACGCCTCACCCGACAAGGCCGCAGAGGCCCACGACCTCGGCTCAGCGCTCGTGCGGGCGATGCGCACGACACTCACGCCGCACCAACGACGCGTCGCGATCGCCCTGCTCATCGACGGCGTGCCGATCGACGTGCTGGCAGACCGGCTCGGCTCCACGCGCGGCGCCCTCTACAAGACGGTCCACGACGTGCGGGTCCGGCTTCGTGCCGAGCTCGTCACGACGGGCCACCTCAGCTCGACCTCGTCAGGAACACCATGAGCACCGCAGCACGTGTCCCCGGTCCGCCACTGAACCTGTTGGCGATCGACGCCCTCCTGCTCGACACCACCCCGTATCTCTCGTGCGACGGGTGCTTCGAGCAGATGGACAGCTATGTCGAGGCGCGCGTGCACGACCCGGCGCACGACGACCCGGCGATGGAAACCCACCTCCGCGGGTGTCGCGCCTGCACAGAGGAGGCCGACAGCCTCGTCCACCTGCTCGTCGGCCACGACGGCTGAAGCCGGGCCCTGCCCACGACGGGCTTGCCGAAGGTTGGGTGCCGATCCGTCGACGCCGGGGGTCCGCGGTGCCGCCTCGGGGCAGACTGGGCGCGTGCGAGTCCTCCTCACCGGCGCAGCCGGCTTCATCGGCACCGCCACCGCGTCCGAGCTCTCTGCCCAGGGCGTGGACGTCGTCGCCGTCGACCTCCTGCTCCCCGAGGCGCACGGCGCCGCCACCCGCGACGACCCACCGGCCGGCATCCACGTCCTGGACACCCGCAGGGCGCAGGAGTGGGGCCACCTCCTGCACGGCATCGACGTCGTCATCCACCTCGCCGCCATGGTGGGCGCCGGGGTGAGCGCGGCCGACCTGCCCCTGTATGCCGGTCACAACGACCTCGGCACCGCGTCGGTGCTCGCGGCGATGCACGCGCGGGGCGTGCGCAACCTCGTACAGGCGTCGTCGATGGTCGTCTACGGCGAGGGTCGATACACCTGCCCCGACCACGGCGACCAGGCCCCAGGCTCGCGCACGCCCGAGGCGTTGGAGTCCGGCGACTTCGACACCCCGTGCCCCGTGTGTGGCGGGCCGCTGGACTGGGCGCTCGTCGACGAGTCGGCCCTGCTCGACCCGCGCAGCTCCTACGCGGCGAGCAAGGTCGCCCAGGAGCACTACGCCAGCGCGTGGGCCCGTCAGGCGCCCGGTGCGGCCGTCTCGCTGCGCTACCACAACGTCTACGGGCCGGGCATGCCCCGCGACACCCCCTATTCCGGGGTCGCTGCGATGTTCCGCTCCTCCCTGGAACGAGGTGAGGCCCCCGTCGTCTATGAGGACGGCACCCAGATGCGCGACTTCGTGCACGTGCACGACGTGGCGCGGGCCAACGTGGCTGCAGCGTTCGCCGTCGCCGACCGGCCGGGCGGCTCGCACGCGACATACAACGTCTGCTCGGGGGAGCCGATCGGCATCGCGGACGTGGCGCGGGCGGTGGCAGCCGGCTCGAGCAGCGGTCTCGAGCCGAGGGTCACGGGACAGTTCCGCATCGGCGACGTGCGACACGTGGTGGCGTCGCCCGAGCGGGCCCGTGCCGAGCTCGGGTTCACCGCGCGGATCGGTCCGGGCGAGGGGCTGCGTCGCTTCGCCACCGAGCCGCTGCGCGCCTGAGCGACGCTGTCGGCCTCGACGTCCCCGACCTCACCAGAACAGATGGATCAGGTGCTCGATGAGGAGGGCCGTCACGGCCTGCGCCAGCAGCGCCCACCGCTGCCAGCGCGGTGGCAGCCAGAGCACCGACAGCAGCAGCCACGGCATGAACGGCAGCCAGATCCGCTCCACCTCGGCCTTGCTCATCATCGAGAAGTTCGCGACGCCGACCATCACCACGCCGGCGACGACGAGGGTGAGGATCGGATCCGAGGCCCAGCGGCGCACGTCGCGCAGCCTCGGCCAGCCGGCCGCGAGTGCGGCGGGGAGCATCGGCCCCGCGATCAGCACCAGGGCGCCGATGTTGCCGAACAGCCAGTACCAGCCAGGTCGTAGACGGGCGATCCCTACCGAATAGCGCTCCCTCAGAACGGGGAAGGCCTCCCACCAAGCAAACCCTAAAGCCG
>JBDTDY010000076.1:0-3517 GCA_039922835.1 Ornithinibacter sp. | reverse complement strand
GTGTAGGTGAGGTGGGCCTCATCGAAGGTGGGCAGCAGGATCGCCCGTCGGGCTCGGGTGGTGCGTGCGGGAGCCGAGGGGTCGAACCACAGGCGGTGCTCACCGACGTCGACGTGGGCGAGCTGGTCGGCGAGATCGGCCAGCGCCGGGCGGATCTGCCCAAGGGTGAGGGTGCACCAGCGCGCGAGGTCCCGCTCGGAGACCGGCCCGTGCCCGATCACGAAGCGGCGCACCAGCTCACGACGCGCGCAGTCCCCGGCGAGGGCGTCGGCGGGGTGCACCGGCACGGTCTCGTCGGCGAGCACATAGGTGTGGGTGGTGCCGCGCGGCGGGCCCGAGCAGATCACCGACCGCAGCTCGGCGACGATGAGCTGGTGGGCCATCTGCTCGCCGCTCGCGGGGAGCCCTCGCGCGGCGAACTGCGCTGTGAGCTCGGGGCGGCTCAGTGGGGTGGGCCCGCGCAGCACCTCACCCAGGGTGTCCAGGGCGCACCCGAGCGCCCGGTCATCGAGCCCGAGCCCGCGGTGCCGGCCGGCCAACGAGGCCTCGACCCTGGGGCCGGTCAGCCGCTGGATCCACCGCAGGTCCTCCGGTGCCACGAGGTGCCAGGTCGGTCGCAGGATGTGGGTGCGCAACCACCCGCCGTCCGACTGCTGAGCCAGCACACCGGCATACGACGTGCCCGGGGGGCGTCGCAGCCCGATCGACCATGCGGCGAGGGGCGCGTCCTGGGACTGCACGCAGGTGAGCAACCGCACCACGTCGCGGCCGTGCGCCATGCCCGCGGACGTGATCCGCTGGGTCGCTAGTCGCGTGGCGAGGACCCGAGCGAGGGACGGCGTGGGCACGAACGACATCCTCGCAGTGCCCCGGTCGCTCAGTAGGTCGGTGCCGCCGGCTCGGCGAGGAACTGCTCGAGGGTGTGCCAGCCTCCGCGGTGATAAGCGCCGGAGAGCGGGGTCCCGACGAACCGGATGTGCCACGGCTCGCTGCTGTAACCGGTCACCGGGGTGTAGCCCTTCTCGTAGCGCAGCACGAAGCCGAAGCGCCAGGCGTTCTTGCGCAACCAGGCGCCTTGGGGTGTCGAGCCGAAACAGGTGAACGTGCTGCACCGTGAGGCGCCGACGGCGGCGACGTCGAGGGTGAGGCCGCTCTGGTGCTCGCTGAAGCCGGGGCGTGCGACCCACTTGTCCGCGTAGGCCCGTCCGTTGGTGGAGACGCGGCGCGAGTAGAGGTAGGACTGCGTGGAGTAGGAGCGATAGCCGCTGGTGATCGACATCCGGCCGGCGCCCTCGGCCTTCGCTGCGGCAAACATCCGAGCAACAGCGGCCGCTGCGTCAGAGCGCAGCCGCTGGCCGTTTGGGTAGGTCACTGCTGGCGTGACGAGGTGCGCGGGCACGTAGGTCTTCGGTGACAGCTGGTTCTTCTTGTTCACCAGGACCCAGGTGCTCGAGGGAGCATCGATGCTCCGACATGGCTCGAGGGTTCCGACCAAGCTGCGGATCGAGCCCTCCCCGCCGAGGAGCACCACCTTCGTCACTGCTGCCGACCTCAGCGTGGGCCGCACGGATCCCGGAACACAGAAGGGCTGGCTGTAGAACAACGGGCGCTTCGTGCGACCCGCGAGGAAGCTTCCCGCCAGCGCGTTGACGAAGTCGCGGCCGCTGGCGACGTAGGCGGGGCCGGCTGTGAGAGCCGGGCGGGCGAGCTGGTTCACGCGCGACGCCGTGGCATAGCGGTCTGCCCCGGCGGCGCGAGTGACCTTGCCCGCCCCCAGCAGCGTGGTGAGCTGGGCCTGGATGCCGGAGGAGACCGAGGTGGGTCCCCCGACGATCGTCATCGAGGTGAGCTTGAGGGTGCGGATGAGGGTGATGGTGGCGCTCGGCAGGGCGCTCGCTCGTCCGTCGATGGTGAGGAGGGGCGCACGGTGGGATGCCGCTGCGGTGCCAGCCGCGATGCCATCGACCCAGTTCTGTCCTGTCGCCAGCCATCCTTGGCCACCGCTGCCCTTGGCGAAGGAATGCCGGACCAGCGCGTGTGCGGTCGTGTATCGGTTGGTCGCGCCGATCCGGCGGACATCGGGTGCGTAACGCTTGGCCTGGTCGAGCACGGTCGCAGACATGTCCGACGCGGGGCCCACGAGTACGATCGAGGCGGGCGCGAGCCGGGTGAGCTCGGCTGCCACCACGGCCGGGATGCCGTCGGGTCGCGACATCAGCACGCCGCCGCCCTGGTGGACCGCTGCCGGGGTGGCACTGAGGGCCTGCCACGGGGAGGTCCCGGAGACGAGGTACACCACCGGTGGGTGGGTGCCGGTCGCGAACGCCGCCCTGCTCGCCGCGACCGAGGTCGCGTAACGGTCGCTGCCGCTCAGCCGGGAGACGCGCGGGGTCGCCACGGTCGCGATGGCCGGTGCGGACCAAGTGCGGAGCACCGTCGGCGCCGGTGCGAGGGGCACCGCGGTGGGTTGGGCGGATGCCGTGGCCGTGGTCGCCGTCATCACCGCGACGGCGAGCATGGCGACGGCGAGGGCGGATCTGCGCAGGCGAGAGCGAAGCACCCCCAGAGAGTGTCAGATGAATCCCCCTTTCGAGAAGGTTTCGTCAAGCGGGGGCGTGAGAGGCGACCCCCTGAGGGATCGCACGTCGGCGGGGGAACAGGACACGCGCCTGCTGCGTTGTGCAATGATGTAATTAAGTAATTACTGTATTGGAGAGAACCATGAGGCACCACCACACCTTCACTGATGAGAACGAGAGCACTGAGACCGGATCCGCCCGAGGACCCCGGGGGGCCGAACGAGGGCCGCGCGGCGGCGGACGCCCCGGTCCCGGCGGTGGGCCCCGTGGTCGAGGCCGCGGCTTCGGCCGACCCGGGGGCTGGCAGCAGGGTGACCTGCCCAGCGCCGACGACGCGCAGAAGTGGTTCCTCGGGCGACTTCCCGATGGCTGGTTCGACGAGCTCGAGGTCACCGCGGACCGCGAAGAGGTGACCGTCGTCGGCACCCTCTCCGGGGTCGATGCGGCTACCGACGCGGCCGAGACCGAGGGGCGGGTCAGCCGCTTCCGGGCCGAGACGCGCGAGGAGCGCATTGCCATCGCCGCCGAGGCACAGGCGCGATACGAGCGCACCGTCTCCTGGGGGGCCAGGGTCGGTGACACGACCACCCTGTTCACCCACCTCGCCGTTCCCGTGATGACGCGCTTGCGCCAGCCGGAGCGCGCGGTGCTCGACACCCTCGTCGACGCCGGTGTGGCCCGCTCCCGCTCCGACGCCCTCGCGTGGTCGGTCAAGCTCGTCGGCGAGCACGCCGACTCCTGGCTGGGTGACCTGCGCGACGCGATGACCGAGGTCGACAAGCTCCGCGCGAAGGGCCCCGAGATCTCGTGACTCGCGCGGGCTCCACAGTTCGTCGCGCCCGATCGTGACGAGTGAACAGGACGTGCCGCCTGGTGAAACGTCAGGCGGCGCGTCCTGTTCACTCGACGGGTGGGAGGGCCGTGACGGCAGGGTGACG
>JBDTDY010000075.1:0-7676 GCA_039922835.1 Ornithinibacter sp. | reverse complement strand
CATGTCAGTACTCCACCTTCTGGCTGCGGCGACGGATCATCGTGACCTCGTCACGGTTGTTGCCGGTCGGACCGATGTAGTTGAAGAAGTAGGACAGCTGGGCGTAGCCGCCGATGAGGTGGCTCGGCTTGACCATGATCCGGGTCATCGAGTTGTGGATGCCGCCGCGCCGCCCGTTGGTCTCGGTGAGCGGCACGTCGATGAGCCGGTCCTGGGCGTGGTGCATGTAGACCGTGCCCTCCGGCATGCGGTGGCTGACGATCGCCCGGGCGACGACGACGCCGTTGCGGTTGACCGCCTCGACCCAGTCGTTGTCCGAGACCCCGATCTTGTCGGCGTCCTTGTCCGACATCCAGATTCCCTGACCACCTCGGGAGAGGCTGAGCATGAAGAGGTTGTCCTGGTACTCGGAGTGGATCGACCACTTGTTGTGCGGGGTGAGGTAGCGCACCGACACCCCGAGCTCGTTCATCTCGCCCACCGCGGACTCACCGAAGAGCTGGGTCATGTTCAGCGGTGGCCGGTAGACCGGAAGCGACTCTCCCATCGCCTGCATCCAGTCGTGGTCGAGGTAGAAGTGCTGGCGCCCGGTGAGGGTGTGGAACGGCTTGTGGCGCTCGATGTTGATGGTGAACGGGCTGTAGCGCCGACCACCGGTCTCCGATCCGGACCACTCCGGTGAGGTGATCACCGGCACCGGTGCGGCCTGGGTGTCCGCGAAGGTGACCTGCTTGCCCTCGTGCTCGGCCGACAGGTCGTGCAGCAGCGTGCCGGTGCGCTTCTCGAGGGTCTTGAAGCCCTGGGTGGCCAGGTGCCCGTTGGTCGTTCCGGACAGCGCGAGGATGCTCTCCGCGAACTGGATGTCGGTGACGAGCTGCGGGCGACCGTCACCCACGCCACCGTGCACGATGCCGTTCTTGTGCTTGAGGTAGTCGATCTCCTTGGTCACGTCGTAGTGGACGCCCTTGGTCGCGGTGCCGAGGGTGTCCAGCAGCGGCCCGATCGAGGTCATCTTCTGGAACGTGGCGGGGTAGTCGCGCTCGACCACCGCGAGCACCGGCATCGTCTTGCCGGGCACCGGCTCGCACTCGCCCGTCTTCCAGTCCAGGACCCGGCCGTGGACCGTGGCCATCGACTCGGGCGTGTCCTGCCACAGCGGCTTCGCGACGAGGTCCTTGCGGGTGCCGAGGTGGTCGACCGCGAGGTCGGAGAAGACCCGGGCGATCTCCTTGAAGGCCTCCCAGTCGGTCTTGCTCTGCCACGGCGGGGCGATCGCCGGGTTGAACGAGTTGACGAACGGGTGCATGTCGGTGGTGTTGAGGTCGTGCTTCTCGTACCAGGTGGCCGCGGGGAGCACGACGTCGGAGAGCATCGTCGAGCTCGTCATCCGGAAGTCGACGGTCATGAGCAGGTCGAGCTTGCCCTCGGGGGCCTCCTGCGGCCACTCCAGGTCCTTCGGTCGCTTGTCCGGGGGGGCCTGCTCGGCCGTCACGCTGTTGTCGGTGCCCAGGAGGTGCTTGAGGAAGTACTCATCCCCCTTGGCGCTGGACCCGAAGAGGTTCGCGCGCCACAGCATGAGCACCCGTGGCCAGTTCTCCTCCGCCTCGGGGTCCTCGGCGGCGAACCGCAGGTCTCCGGACTTCAGCTGGTCCACGACCCAGGCGGCGGGCTCCTGACCGGCCTTCTCCGCCTCGTCGCACACCGAGAGCGAGCTCTGGTTGAACGTCGGGTAGGACGGCATCCAGCCCAGGCGGGCGGACTGCGCGAGGAGGTCGGCCACCGTGCGGCCCGGGAAGGCACCTCGTCCTGCTCCCACGTCGTCGGCGGAGAAGGTGTCGTAGCGGTACTGGCTGGTGTGCAGGTACCAGAAGGCGGTCTGCACCATGTGCCGCGGGGGCCGCTGCCAGTCCAGCGCGAATGCCGTGTGCTGGAAGCCGGTGAGGGGCCGGATCTTCTCCTGGCCGACGTAGTGCGCCCAGCCACCGCCGTTGCGGCCCTGGCACCCGGTGATCGTCGTGAGCATGAGCATCGCGCGGTAGATGAGGTCGGAGTGGTACCAGTGGTTGGTTCCCGCCCCCATGAGGATCATCGAGCGGCCGTTGGTGTCGATGGCGTTCTGCGCGAACTCGCGCGCGATCCGCGCCATGTGCTCCGCCGGGACCGAGGTGATGTCCTCCTGCCAGGCCGGGGTGTAGGGAGCCTGGGCGTCGTCGTAGTCGGCAGCCCACTGACCGGGCAGCCCGTCGCGACCCACGCCGTACTGCGCGAGCATCAGGTCGAAGACCGTCGTCACGAGGAGACCGTCGACGGTGCGCACCGGCACCCCGCGCGGTGTCGTGGTCGCCAAGCCGTCGAAGGCGTCGAAGCGCGGCAGATCGACCACGACCGCCTCACCGTCAGCGCCGGCATACATGCTCATCCGCGGCACCACGTCGCCGAGCTCGAGGTTCCAGTGGCCCTCGCCCTCCGCCCCGAAGCGGTGCCCCAGTGAGCCGCCGGGGACGACGACCTCACCGGTGGCGTCGTCGATCAGCGCCGGCTTGAACATCGCGTTCTCGGAGTCGCGTTCGGGGTGGTCCAGGTCGCCGGCGACGACGAACTTGCCGGGTCGCCAGGTGCCGTCCTCGGCCTGGTCGAGGGCGATGAGGTAGGGCAGGTCGGTGAAGCTGCGGCAGTAGTCGGTGAAGAAGTCGACCTGGGTGTCGACGAAGAACTCCTTGAGGATGACGTGGCCCATCGCCATCGCCAGGGCCCCGTCGGTGCCCGGCGCAATGGCCAGCCACTCGTCGGCGAACTTGACGTTCTCGGCATAGTCCGGGCTCATCACGACGACCTTCTGGCCGCGGTAGCGCGCCTCGGTCATCCAGTGGGCGTCCGGGGTGCGGGTGAGCGGCACGTTGGAGCCCCACATGATGAGGTAGCCGGCATCCCACCAGTCCCCGGACTCCGGCACGTCGGTCTGGTCACCGAACATCTGCGGGCTCGCCACCGGCAGGTCGGCATACCAGTCGTAGAAGCTGAGCATCGAGCCGCCGATGAGCTCGATGAAGCGCGAGCCGCTCGCGAAGGACACCATCGACATGGCCGGGATCGGGGAGAATCCGGCGATCCGGTCCGGGCCCCAGCGCTTGATCGTGTAGACGTTGGCCGCTGCGACCAGCTCGGTGACCTCACCCCAGCTGGCGCGCACGAGCCCGCCCTTGCCGCGCGCCGAGGTGTAGGCCGCGCGTTGCTCGGGGTCCTGCACGATGGAGGCCCAGGCGAGCACGGGGTCGCCGTAGCGCTGCTTCGCCTTGCGGTAGAGGTCGAGCAGCACCCCGCGCACGTACGGGTAACGCACCCGGGTGGGCGAGTAGGTGTACCAGGAGAAGGCCGCGCCACGCGGACACCCGCGCGGCTCGTACTCCGGCTTGTCGGCACCGGTGGACGGGTAGTCCGTCTGCTGCGCCTCCCAGGTGATGATGCCGTCCTTGACGTAGACCTTCCAGGAGCAGGACCCCGTGCAGTTCACGCCGTGGGTGGAGCGGACGACCTTGTCGTGGCTCCAGCGGTCGCGGTAGAAGGAGTCGCCCGAGCGCCCTCCCTCACGGTGCAGGGTGCGCTTGTCGGGCGAGACCTCGGCCTTGGTGAAGAAGCGCCTCGTGCTGACGAGGGCTTCGCTGAGGGGTCCGTCGAGGCCAGCGGTGGTCATGGGTGCTCCTTCGAGGGCGGGCGGCGAAACGGTGCGGTCGTGCGGATGTGGGCCAGGCAGAGGGTGGGCTCGACGAACGGCTGGAGGCCGACCTCGATCTCGTGCTCCCCGAACTGCTCGAGCGCACCGGCGATCAGACCACGGTGGATGCCGCAGACCACCGCCGGGTTGTCGTGGGCGAGGTCGATGAAGGGACAGTGCGCGAGTGCGACGGTGGCCGTGCGGCCGTCCTCGGTGGTGCGGATGTTGGGGGTGTAGCCCCACTGCTCGAGCGCGTCGATCACCTGGCCGATCTTGGCGAGCCAGCGACCGGGGGTGTCGGCCGCAGTCGCGGGGTCGTCGGCGGGCACGTTGTCCCTGACCCACCCGCGGCCGACGTCGTCGGGGCTGGGTCGTGGAGCGTCGGGATCGCCCATGAGCCCCTGGGCCAGCAGTCCGCTGAGGAGCCGGAGGGACTCCGTCTCGTGCACCCGACCCGTCGTGCGGAGCGAGCTGCGCGCCGGGAGGTAGACCTTGCGGGGCCGGCCGGCACCTCCACGCCGCACGAAGTGCGACTCCAGGACGTCCGCTGCGACGAGCTGGTCGAGGTGGAAGCGCACCGTGCTGACGTGCAGCCCCACGACCTCGGCGAGCTGGGCCGCCGTCGGCCCGATCTCGCCGGTGCCATCACGTGTGAGATCTGCCACGGTGTCGACGAGGCGACGCCGCACGGGAGAGGAGAGGAGCGCGATGCGACCATCGTGGGTCCTGACCGTCATGCTGCCTCCTGTCCGCGAATTGAGGGACGCCGTCCTGCATATCGAACCACATCATCACGACATCCGGAAGGAGGCCCCGAAGGGGTCCGATCTCGTTGACAGGTCTAGCTTTTCAGACATACTACAGTCTGTCGTATGAGGTGAGCCTGCCCTGACTGGTGCAGGGCCTGCGGCGGGTATACCTTCCCGATCGGATGAATTAGCGGAGAAGGCTCCTACATATGGAGGGTCACGAGATGAGCAGCACCGGGCAGGTCCCCGCGGGGACGTCCGTCACGAAGGATCAGGGCGCACCGTTGGACGGTGCCCGGCGCGTGCTGTGGGTGTCGACCCTCGGTTTCACACTGATGTTCGCCGTCTGGCTGATGTTCGGCATCCTCGGCAAGCCGATCAGCAAGGAGTTCGGCCTCAGCGAGGTGCAGCTGTCCTGGATCATCGCGGTGGCCGTGCTGAACGGGTCGATGTGGCGCCTCCCGGTGGGCATGCTCACCGACCGCATCGGTGGCCGAAAGGTGATGACCGCCCTCCTGCTCCTCACCGCGATCCCCGCCTACCTCGTCTCCACGGTCAGCTCCTACGGTGCGCTCCTCGGCCTGGCCTTCCTCGTCGGTTTCGCCGGCAACTCCTTCACCTCCGGCATCGCGTGGAACTCCGCGTGGCAGCCCCGGCGCCACCAGGGCTTCGCCCTGGGCGTCTTCGGGGCCGGGAACGTCGGCGCCTCGGTGACGAAGTTCATCGGCCCGCCCATCATCGTGGGCACCGCGGGTGCGGTCTACCTCGGGTTCATCGAGGGCGGTTGGCGCCTGGTGCCCGTCGTGTATGCCGTGCTGCTCGTCGTCATGGCGGCGGTCACCTGGTTCGTGGCCCCCAAGCAGGACCGGATGCCGGGTGCGGGCGAGCCGCTGAAGACCCAGCTCCGCCCGCTCAAGGAGATCCGGGTCTGGCGCTTCAGCCTGTACTACGTCGCGTTCTTCGGCGCCTACGTCGCACTGGCCGCGTGGCTGCCGACCTACTACATGGACAACTTCGGGGTGTCGCTGCAGACCGCTGCCTACCTCACCGCGCTCTACATCTTCCCCGCCTCCCTGCTGCGTCCGCTCGGGGGCACGATGTCGGACCGCTTCGGTGCGCGCCGGGTCATGTACTGGACCCTCGGCGCGATGATCATCATCACCGGCGTGCTCATGATGCCCAACGGCCACCTGGTCATCGCCCAGGCCGACGGCACCGAGACCGAGCACCTGGGCTACACCATCGCGGTGGCCCCGTTCGCCGCGCTCGTCTTCCTGCTCGGGTGCGCCATGGGCGTGGGCAAGGCCGCGGTCTACAAGCACATCCCCGAGTACTTCCCCGGACACGTGGGCTCCGTCGGTGGCCTCGTCGGCATGCTGGGCGGCCTCGGCGGGTTCTTCCTGCCGCCGCTCTTCGCCTACACGACAGCCTGGTCCGGCTTCCCCTCCAGCACCTTCTTCGTCCTCTTCGTCCTCGCGGTCATCTGTGCCCTGTGGATGCACTGGACGGTGGTCCACATGCTCCACCAGGAGTCCCCGGACCTCTCGCGCCACATCGAGAACCCCAGCAGTGACACCGGTTCCGCCACCATGGGTGGAACCGAGGCAGACCACACCCTCCAGGAGGCACGCTCATGACCGCCCGTACCGACCCGCGCACCGGAGGGGAGTGGCTGCAGGACTGGGATCCGGAGAACGAGGAGACCTGGGACAAGAAGATCGCGTGGACCACGCTGTGGATCACGACCTTCACCCTCACGCTGGCCTTCGTCGCGTGGTTCCTGCCCAGCGCGATCATCCCGAAGCTCAACGCCCTCGGCTACGACTTCACCAAGAGCCAGCTGTACTGGCTCGCCTCGATGCCCGGGCTCGCGGCGGGGCTCCTGCGGATCATCTGGATGGTGCTGCCGCCCATCATGGGCACCCGCAAGATGGTCGCGGCCACCACGGCACTGCTCTTCTTCCCCATCCTCGGGTGGGGGGTGCGGGTGCAGCAGCCCACGGCCCCGTACTGGGAGCTCCTCGTGCTCGCCTTCCTCGCGGGTATCGGCGGAGGCGCCTTCTCCGGCTTCATGCCGAGCACCTCCTACTTCTTCCCGAAGCGGATGCAGGGCACCGCCCTGGGCATCCAGGCCGGGGTCGGGAACTTCGGAGTCTCCCTGGTCCAGCTCATGACGCCGTGGCTCATCGGCTTCTCGATGATCGGGTTCCTCGGCACGACCCAGGCGATGACGGTGCCGGGCAAGCCCGACCGTGAGGTCTGGTACCAGAACGCCGCGTTCTTCTGGATCCCCTTCATCATCGCCGGCGCGATCGTCGCGTGGATGTTCCTGAAGTCGGTTCCCGTCACGGCCAACATCAAGCAGCAGTTCGACATCTTCCGCAACAACGACACCTGGTTCATGACCGTCCTCTACATCATGACCTTCGGCACGTTCTCCGGACTCTCGGCGCAGTTCGGACTGCTCATGTCCAACCTCTACGGCGCCGGCAACGAGGCGATCGTGCAGGGCTCGGGCTCGACCGCCCAGCTCCTCATCGACGGCTACTCCCTCCCCGACCCGGTGAAGTACGTCTTCCTCGGGCCACTCGTGGGCGCGGCTGCGCGGGTGCTCTTCTCGCCGCTGACGGACCGCATGGGCGGGGCCATCTGGACCCTCATCTCGGGCGTCGGCATCTTCGCCTCGATCATCTACACGATCCCGAGCCTGACCCCCGACCTCGCGACTTCAGCGAGCCTCCAGAGCGGGTTCACCCGCTTCCTGTGGGGCATGCTGGCGATCTTCCTCTTCGCCGGGATCGGCAACGCATCGACGTTCAAGCAGATGCCGATGATCTTCGAGCGGCGCCAGGCCGGCGGGGTGATCGGCTGGACCGCCGCCATCGCGGCATTCGGGCCGTTCATCTTCGGTGTCGGCCTGACCCTGATGAGCCCCACCACGTTCTACGTGATCGGCGCCGGCTATGCCGTGATCTGCATCGCGCTGACGTGGTGGCGCTACGCCCGACCGGGTGCTCCCAAGCCCGGATGACCGGACCCCGAGGTGCCACCCCCCGGCACGAAGCGCCCGGCCCGCTCGCCGACGACCTCACCGTGGTCGTCCTGGCGGGCGGGTCGGCGCGGCGGTTCGGCTCGGACAAGCTCGCCGCACCGATCCAGGGCACGACGGTGCTGGACCACCTGCTCGGCAGGCTCCCCGCTCGGTTGCCGGTCGT
>JBDTDY010000074.1:0-7847 GCA_039922835.1 Ornithinibacter sp. | reverse complement strand
TGCCATCCGGCTGGCTGGTCAGGGCCGGTCAGGGCCGGTCAGGCCCGGTCAGGACCCGTCGGGGGTGAGGCGCATCGAGATGGAGTTGATGCAGAAGCGCTGGTCGGTGGGGGTGTCATACCCCTCGCCCTCGAAGACGTGCCCGAGGTGGCTGCCGCAGCTCGCGCAGCGAACCTCGATGCGCGGCGCACCGAACATCGACCGGTCCTCGATGTACTCCACGCTCTCACCCGCGAGCGGGGAGTAGAAAGACGGCCACCCGCAGTGGCTCTCGAACTTGGTGTCGGAGGTGAACAGCTCGGCGCCGCAGGCCCGGCAGGCGTAGACACCGGCGGTCTTGGTGTCGGTGTACTCCCCGACGAAGGGGCGCTCTGTGCCTGCCTTGCGGAGCACCTGGAACTCCTGCGGTGACAGGCTCGCCCTCCACTCCTCCTCGGTGCGGTCAACGGCATACTCACGGTCTGTCGGCTTCATCGTCATGCTCAGACCAACAGCGCAGACGCCCCGATGGTTCCCGCACTCGTGGCCCGACATGTCGCTGTCACACCTGCTCCGTCGGAGGGCCTCGATATCCTCGCCGTATGGCGGATGCACAGACGATCGAGGTCGAGGGCCCGCACGGGCCGCGACAGGTGCGGCTGAGCAGCCCCGACCGGCTCATGTGGCCCGATGCGGGCATCACCAAGGGTGACCTCGCGGCCTACGTGAGTGCCGTGGGTGTCCCTCTGCTGCACGCCATCGCTGATCGTCCGGTCACCCTGCAACGTTTCCCGGAGGGGATCGAGGGCGAGGAGTTCTACCAGAAGAACCCGCCGAAGGGCATGCCCGAGTGGGTGCGCACCGTCATGTGCCGCTATCCCAGCGGGAGGAGGCACAGCCAGGTCGTCGTCGACGAGGTGGCGACCGCGCTCTGGGCCGTGCAGATGAATGCCGTGACGTTCCACCCCTGGCCGGTGCGCACCGCCGACAACGACAACCCCGACGAGCTACGCATCGACCTGGACCCCCAACCGGGTCGCGGCTTCGCCGACGCGGTCGAGGCGGCCCACGCGCTGAGTGAGGTTCTCACCGAGGTCGGGCTGACCGGGTGGGCCAAGACGAGCGGGAACCGCGGCGTGCACGTCTTCGCCCGGATCGCTCCCACCCACGAGTTCCTCGACGTGCGCCACGGGGTGATCGGCATCGCCAGGGAGCTCGAAAGACGGCTGCCCGACCTGGTGACGACGTCATGGTGGAAGGAGGAGCGCGGCGAGCGCGTGTTCGTCGACTTCAACCAGGCCTGCCGCGACCGCACCATCGCCTCGGCCTACAGCCCCAGGCCGCTGCCCGGCGCCCCGGTCTCGATGCCGGTCACCTGGGCGGAGCTCCGCGCGGTCGCGCCGGGCGACTTCACCATCCTCACCGTGCCCGACGTGCTGGCGGACCGCGGCGATGCCTGGGCCGACATCGGCGGTGCCGTCGGCGACGTCTCCGCCGCGATCGCCCTGTGGGACCGCGACGTGGACGAGCGGGGCCTCGGCGAGCTGAACTTCCCACCGGACTACCCCAAGATGCCCGGAGAGCCGCCGCGCGTGCAGCCGAGCAAGCGGCGGGGCGACAAGGCGGACGGGGACTACATGCGCCCCAAGGCGGAACGTGATGCCGACGAGCGGGAGGCGTGGGGCATGCCGGTCGTGCCTCCCATCGCGCCCATGCTGGCCAAGGCCGTCAAGGGGATCGCCGCGCTCCAGGGCCGTGACGTGAGCTTCGAGCCCAAGTGGGACGGTTTCCGCTCGATCATCTTCCGCTCCGGGGACCGGGTCGAGATCGGCAGCCGGAACGAGAAGCCGATGACGCGCTACTTCCCCGAGGTCGTCGAGGCGGCACTGGCCAACCTGCCGGAGCGGTGCGTCGTCGACGGCGAGATCATCGTCGTCACCCCCGGCGGCGACCGCCTCGACTTCGACCTGTTGAGCCAACGTATCCACCCCGCGGCCAGTCGGGTCAAGAAGCTCTCGTGCGAGACGCCAGCCCGTTTCGTCGCCTTCGACCTCCTGGCGCTGGGCGAGGAGGACCTCACCGAGCGCCCCTTCCGTGAGCGACGTTCGGCGCTCGAGCAGGCACTGGCCGGCGCAGCGGCCCCGATCCACCTCACCCCGGCCACGACGGACCGCGACCTCGCCGCCCGGTGGTTCACGGAGTTCGAGGGGGCGGGCCTCGACGGCCTGGTCGCCAAGGAGCTCGACGGCACCTACGAGCCCGACAAGCGCACCATGTCCAAGATCAAGCACGAGCGCACGGCGGACTGCGTCGTCGCGGGCTACCGCACGCACAAGTCCGGCGACGACCTCATCGGGTCCCTCCTGTTGGGCATCCACGGCCCCGACGGTGAGCTGCGCTCGGTCGGGGTCATCGGGGCCTTCCCGATGGCGCGTCGCAGGGAGCTCTTCGAGGAGCTCCAGCCGCTCGTGACGACGTTCCAGGACCATCCGTGGAGCTGGGCGGCGCAGGAGGACGGGGCCCGCACCCCGCGCGCTGCGGCGCAGAGTCGGTGGGCTGCAGGCAAGGACCTGTCGTTCACCCCGCTGCGCCCCGAGCGCGTGGTCGAGGTGCGCTACGACCACATGGAAGGAGTCCGGTTCCGGCACACCGCGCAGTTCGCCCGCTGGCGCCCCGACAAGGAGCCGGCCGACTGCACCTACGAGCAGCTCGACGAGCCGGTCTCCTACGACCTGTCCTCGGTGCTCTCCCAGGGTGGGGCGTGAGCGAGGCGCGGCCCCGTGCCACGGCCCGCAGGGTCGCCACGGCCGGGGCTGCGGTGGGGGCGACCACTGCCGTCGCCTCCGGGGCCGGGTCGTTGGCGGCGGCGGCATACTTCGCCCGCCGGGTGCTCACGCCAGACCCGCAACGTCCCGATGACGTGGTGATCAGGAAGGTCGGGCCGACGAGCGTGACGCTCGAGACGACCGCGGAGACAGTCGTGCCAGGGAGATATGGGCTCTGGCTCGACGGCGGGAGGGGGCACGCTCGGCTCGGGGAGGTGCTCGGGATCGAGGCCGGCCACGTCGAACGGGAGCTCCTCGGGGTCGACAGGGGTCGCCTCGCGCCGGGTCCGGCCCGGTGGAACCCGTACTTCTACGGGGCTGCACCCGACGTCAGCCTCGGTGTGCCGACCGAACACGTCACGTATGCCGGTGAGCTGGGTCCGATGCCGGCGTGGGTCGTGCCGCCACCGGGAGGGGTGGGGGAGCGTTGGGCGGTGCTCGTACACGGGCGCGGAGCTCAGCTCGAGGAGACGGTACGCGCCGTTGAGCCACTCATCGGCGCGGGCTGGACGTGCCTGGCCCCGACGTATCGCAACGACGACGGGGTGCCGGACGGTGCGGACAACCGGTATGCCCTGGGCCTGTCCGAATGGCGGGACATCGAGGCGGCCATCGAGTATGCGGGCGGCCGGGGTGCGAGCGAGGTGCTGCTCGTCGGCTGGTCGATGGGGGGAGCCATCATCTTGCAGTTGCTCGACCGATCGCCGGTCTCCTCCCTGGTGTCACGGGTCGTCCTGGACGCGCCGGTCATCGACTGGGGTGACGTGCTCTCCCACCACGCGCGTGGGCACCGCTTGCCGCCGCACATCGGTTCACTCGCGAGGGTGATGATGCGCCAACGCTGGGGTCACCGGCTCCTCGGCGTGCACGAGTCGGTTGACCTGGCCCGCACGGACTGGGTGCGGCGATCTGCGGAACTGCACCACCAGTTCCTGCTCATTCATTCTGCCGACGACGAGTTCGTGCCCGTCGGACCCTCACGTGAGCTGGCACGGGCCCGACCGGACCTCGTGACCTTGCAGGAGTGGAGCACCGCCCGCCACTGCAAGGAGTGGAACACCGACCCGGTGCGCTGGGAGAGCCTCGTCGCTGACTTCGCGGCGGGCTGACCTGCGCCCCACCTATCGGTCGCTGGCACCACCGCGCCGATCCCGCACGCGCCACAGCCCGAGCAGGGTGCCGGCCTCCTCCAGCAGGAGACGGGGGCGCAGCGGTATGCCGTCCGGCTCGGCGAGCGCCGCACCGGCGGTGGTTCGAGGCCCGGCCCCACCGACCGCGACGGGTGCGATGGACTGCGCCATCTCGTCGACCACACCGGCATCCAGGGCAGCAGCGAGAAGGGTGGGCCCGCCCTCACAGAGCACGTGGCGCAGACCGCGCGCCGCGAGGGTGTGCACGGCAGCGGCAAGGTCCACGTGGTCTTCGCCGGCGACGATCACGGCATCCGCACCGAGCACCGTGCGAGCCCGGGCAACCGCCTTGGCGCCGGCGGACCCGCAGGTGACGAGCAGCCCGGCACCGCGGCCCTCGGTGGGGGTCCGCAACCCCTCCGGCACTCGCGCCGAGCCACTGACGACGACCAGAGCGGGCGGGCTGACGCGCCCGCGGGTGGGCGTGATCCGTTCGTAGCCCTCGGCGCGGACGGTGCCCGACCCCACCAGCACGGCGTCGCACAGGGCTCGTTGCAGGGCGAAGACCCGGTTGTCGGCGGGAGTGTTGATCGACCCGCTCCGACCGTCACCGCCGACGATGGAGCCGTCGAGGCTGGTGACGAAGTTGGAGCGCACCCACGGCCCGTCCGGGAAGCGATAGAGGGCTCGGAGGTCCTCGGCGGACACCCGAGAGCCGGGTCGGGCCGGACGTCGGGGGTCGATGAGTATGCGCATGACCGACAGTCTGGCAGCGCGCTCTGCAAGGATGCCGGGATGGGCAAGGACAAGAAGTCGAAGAAGGCCGAGAAGGCGGAGCGCAAGGCTGCGAAGGCCAAGGACGCAGCAGCGAAGGCCCGCGCCGACGATGCCGTCGAGGTGCGCAGCTGGGCAGACCTGTTGCGGGTCGACGCCGGTTTCGACCTGGCCGCGATCGACCCGGGCTCCACGCCGGGCTTCGACGGCGACAAGAAGGATGCCGAGAAGGTGATGGCCGAGCTGCAGACCCGTCTCGGTGACCTCCAGGAGCGTCTGTTCGCCGAGTCCAAGGGCGGTGGGACCCGCTCGGTGCTCCTCGTCATCCAGGGCATGGACACCTCCGGCAAGGGCGGCATCATGCGCCACGTCGTCGGTGCGGTGGACCCCCAGGGGGTGAAGATCACCGCATTCAAGGCTCCCTCGGATGAGGAGAAGGAGCACCCGTTCCTCTGGAGGATCCGCCGGGCGCTGCCCAGCGCCGGGATGATCGGGGTGTTCGACCGCTCGCACTACGAGGACGTGCTGATCGTGCGCGTGCACGACCTGGTCCCGCGCGCCACGTGGTCGCGACGCTACGCGCAGATCAACGCCTTCGAGGAATCCGTCGTCGAGTCCGGCACCACGGTCGTCAAGGTGATGATGCACCTCTCCAGCGAGGAGCAGAAGGCGCGTTTGACCGAGCGGCTGGCGCGACCGGACAAGTACTGGAAGTACAACCCCGGTGACGTCGACGAGCGGGCGTACTGGGCGGACTACATGTCGGCCTACCAGGGCGCGCTGGAGAAGTGCTCCACCGCGATCGCGCCGTGGCACGTCGTGCCGGCCGACCACAAGTGGTACTCCCGGCTCGCGGTGACCAACCTCCTGCTGGAGCACCTCGAAGCGATGGACCCGCAGTGGCCCGCTGCCGACTTCGACGTCGAGGGGGAGCGGGCGCGGCTGGCGGCCACCCCCTGACGAGCCCGGTCAGGCCTGCAGGGCCCGCTCGAGCAGGATGCCGGTCGCGGCCGGCGCGACGGACGCCCCGAGCGTCCCGAAGGTCGAACCGTGCTCGCCGCGCACCCTGCTCACGATGAAGGCATCGGCGACGGGGCCGGGGGAGTGCTGAACCAGGAGGGCTGCCTGCAGCGTGACGGCGAGGCGTTCGACGATGGCTCGCGCGGCCCAGGGGGCGTCCGGCGACAGCGCCGTCGCGCCCACCTGCTCGCACTGATCGATCGCGTCGTCGAGGGCCGCGTCGTGCCCCCTCGCGAGACCCAGTTCTTTGCCGAGGGCCGCGAGGCTCGAGGGCTCACGGGTGAGCGCCCGCAGCACGTCGAGGGCGTTGACGTTGCCGGAGCCCTCCCAGATCGAGTTCAACGGCGCCTCGCGGTAGAGGCGCGCCAGGCCGTTCTCCTCGACGTAGCCGTTGCCACCCAGGCACTCCAACGCCTCCGCGACCATCGGGGGGGTGCGCTTGCACACCCAGAACTTGCCGAGCGCGACCCCGAGCCGGGAGAAGTCGTCCTCCCCGGCATCCACGGCGTGCGCCAGGCGCATCGCGAGCAGGGTCGCCGCCTCGCTCTCCAGTGCCAGGTCGGCCAGCACGTTGCGCATCAGTGGTTGGTCGACGAGTAGGGCTCCGAACGCGCTGCGGTGCCGCGCGTGGTGCACGGCGCGAGTGAGCGCCGCGCGCATGGTCGCAGCAGAGCCGACGACGCAGTCAAGGCGTGTCGAGGAGACCATGCCGATGATCGTGCGGATCCCTCGGCCCTCCTCGCCGACGCGGATCGCCCAGGTGTCCTGGAGCTCGATCTCCGATGACGCGTTGGCGCGGTTGCCGAGCTTGTCCTTCAGCCGCTGGATCCTGATGTCGTTGCGCGTGCCGTCGTCCAGCACCCGCGGCACCAGGAAGCAGCCGACCCCGGCCGGGGTTTGGGCCAGGACGAGGAACGCATCGCTCATCGGGGCGGAGCAGAACCACTTGTGCCCGGTGAGCCGGTAGGTCTCGCCCTGGAGCGGGCCGCCCGGTGAGGCGAGCGCCACTGTCGTGTTCGCGCGCACGTCCGATCCGCCCTGCTTCTCGGTCATGCCCATGCCGACGGTCAGACCATGCTTTGTCGCCATCGGCGCCAGGTCCGGGTCGTACGTGCGTGACGCCAGGCCGGGGAGCCACTGCCCCTCGACCTGCGGCTCGACGGAGAGGGCCGGCACAGCGGCATACGTCATGGAGACCGGGCACAGGTGGCCTGCCTCGACCTGGGACCACACGTGGAAGCCGGCAGCGCGCCGGGCATGGGCACCGGAGCCTCTCGGGCGGGTCCACGCCTCGGCCGTCAGCCCGTTGCCGACGGCCACCCCGAGGAGGCGGTGGTATGCCGGGTGGTAGTCGACCTCGTCGACCCTCTCGCCGCGGGGTGAGTGGGTCCGGAGCACCGGGGCGCAGCGGTCCGCCTGGTCCGCCCACAGGCGGACCTGCTCGGTCCCGGCCAGCACACCGAGGTCGCTCAGCGCCGCTGCGCCCTGCGGGTCGTGGGGGAGCACCCACCGCTCGACGGCCTCGGTGAGGGTGGCGTCGGCGCCCAACACGTCGAGCCCGGTGAGCGACGGGGGCTGGTTCGTGACCTCGTGGGTGCGCACTCCGGCAGCGTACGGCGGATACGGTGGAGTCCATGACCGACGCGAAGCGCCGCCTGCGCCGAGCGCTCGCTCGGGTGCCGTGGCTCCTCACCTTCGCCCGGTTGGCGGTGGTGACGATCCGGACCTGCCTGAAGTACCGGGTCACCGGGCTGGCGTCAGAAGCGGGATTCTTCGCACTGCTCTCACTCCCGCCACTGGTGCTGGGGCTCTTCGGCGGGCTGGGTTACTTCGGCGGGATGCTGGGCCCGCAGGCAGTCTCCGACGTGCGGGATGCGGTGACGAAGTATGCGACCCGCTTCCTGACCGAGGACGTCATCAACTCGACCCTCCTACCGACGATCGACGACGTCTTCACAGGTCGGCGGTTCGACCTGGTCTCGGTGGGCTTCGTGCTGTCCTTGTGGTCGGGGTCCAGGGCCGTCAACGTCTTCGTCGACACGATCTCGATCATGTACGGCCAGTCCGGTGTGCGGGGGATCGTGCGCACCCGAGCGCTCTCGTTCTCCCTCTACGTGCT
>JBDTDY010000073.1:0-4280 GCA_039922835.1 Ornithinibacter sp. | reverse complement strand
GTGTAGATCTCGAGAGCGTCTCGCACGGAGAGCCGCTGGCTCCGCCCGACCTCCCGGCCCGTGGCGCTGCGCCTGGTGACGCAACTCTGCAGCCCCAGCACCGGCTCCCACGGGGCGCACGGGTAGTCCGAGGAGCCTGCGACGGTGATCCCGGCCTCACGCAGGGAGCGGTGCGCGAACATTCGCTCCAACCTGTCGGCGCCGTACCACTGCACCAGATTGTCGCCGTGGAAGTTGGCGTAGCTGCCAAAGGGGACGGCGATGAGGTCGAGCCGCTTCATTCTCTGCACGATCGAGGGGGTGAGGATCGAGCAGTGTTCGATCCGATGGCGCAGCATCGGCACGCCGGTGGCGGCCACCTGCTCCAGGGCGTCCAGCACCATCTCGATGGCGCGCTCGCCGTTGGCGTGCATCGCCAGCCTCGTGCGCGACGCGGTCGCACGATTGACAAGATCCTGCAGCTGCCCCGCGGTCACGGTCAGGATGCCGGTGTCGTCAGTGCCCTCGAACGGTTCGGCGACGGCGCAGGAGCGACCAGCCACGGCACCGTCCACGAAGGCCTTGATCCCGCCGATCCGCAGCCACTCGTCGCCGAAGCCATCACGAAGACCGATGTCGGTCAGCGTCGGGAGGTGGGGGAAGGTGAGCAGGGCGTTCACCCGCAGAGGGAGCCCTTGGGCTCGCGCCATCTGCAACAGCTGCAGCTCCCGCGGGCCGACCATGGCGTCACACACGGACGTGATGCCGGCGGCGAGCATCTTCTCGGCGCCGGCGAGGATCGCTGGGACGAGCCCCTCCACGGACGGCGGCGGAACCACCGGATCCCCGGTCGCCAGCGACGGGTAGACGAAGTCGAAGAGCGCCTGCTCGGACACGAATCCGTCGAGACGGCCGTCAGCGTCCTTGCCGTGCTCTGAGCCGGGCACCTCGAGGGAGTTGTCGTCCAGGCCGGCCGCAGCGAGCGCCAACGAATTGGCCACGCCCCAGTGCGCACCGATGTGAACGACGATCGCGGGACGGTCGGGCAGCAACGCGTCGAGATCGGCACGAGTCAGCCGCTGCCCGGCGCTGCTGCGAACGTGGTCGTAGCGAGTCGCGACCACCCACCCGCCGGCCGGCAGCGAGGCCGCGTGCTGGGTCATCGCTTCACGCAGCGCTGCGGGGCAGTCGACCTGGGGAGCGGACAGGTCGAGCCCCGAGGTCTGCGCAGCCATCATCGTCAGGTGCTGATGCGCGTCATTGAATCCCGGCACGACCGTCGCGTGCCCGTAGTCGTGCCGTGGCGCGTCGGGGGCCAGTCGCGACATCTCCTTCGTCGTGCCGGTAGCCAGCACGAGGTCGCCGAAGAGCACCATGGCCTCCACGTCCGGCCCGGCCTGGGTGATGATCCGCGAGGCCGTCACCACCGTCAGGCGTGCACCGTCAGCCACGAACTACCTCAGATCTCGCCGCCGGTCTGCGCCGCGTGCCGGTCGGACATCCCTGGATGGACGGGCGGCCCCCCGGTGGAGC
The DNA here is from genome assembly GCA_039922835.1 of Ornithinibacter sp. Lineage (GTDB taxonomy): Bacteria > Actinomycetota > Actinomycetes > Actinomycetales > Dermatophilaceae > Fodinibacter. Next base: position 2,768 of record JBDTDY010000073.1, on the reverse strand, counting down.
CTCCCGGTTCGACTCTACGATGACCATGACGAGGAGGAATCATGGAACCGGTGAACATCGGAGTGCTGGGCGCCTCGAGCTTCGCTCTCGCACACACGGCCCGCGCGATCCACGAGGCGCGGGGCGCGAGGTTCGCAGCCCTGGCCACGTCGTCCGAGGCCAAGGCGGAGCCGTTCAAGGCGTTCGCGCCGGACCTCGTGGTCCACACCGCATACGACGCGATGTTGGCCGATCCGACGATCGAGGCGGTCTACATCCCGCTGCCCAACCACCTGCACGTCGAGTGGAGCCTGAAGGCGCTGGAGGCCGGCAAGCACGTGCTGACGGAGAAGCCGATCGCCATGACCGCGCGCGAGATCGACGCCCTGATCGCGGCCCGTGACCGGACCGGGCTGTTCGCGTCCGAGGCGTACATGATCGTGCACCACCCGCAGTGGCAGCGCGTGCGAACACTGATCGACGAGGGCTCGATCGGCAGGCTCCGGCACGTCGATGCGGTGTTCTGCTTCGACCTGCCGGACCCGGGCAACATCCGCAACCGTCTCGAGACCGGCGGCGGGTCGATCCCGGACATCGGCGTGTACGCCTACGGCTCGGCACGGTTTGCGGCGCGTGCGGAGCCGGTGGCGGTGACCTCCCGGATCCGCAGGGAGAACGATGTCGACGTGTGGACCCAGGTCACCGGGACGATGGCCGGACCCGGCGGTGAGTTCAGCTACTGCGCACTCACCTCGACCCGCCTGTACCCGCGGCAGGAGGTCACGTTCCACGGCGAGGAGGGACTGATCCGGCTGACCGCACCGTTCAACGCCGGTCTCGTGGGCGAGGCACAGGTCCACGTGGTCCAGGGCGAGACGACGCGCGTCGAACGGTTCCCGGGGGTGCGGCAGTACGTGCTCGAGTTCGAGAACCTCGTCGCGACGCTACGCACCGGGGCGGAGTTCCCGTGGACCCTCGAAGACGCTCGCGGCACACAGGCGATGATCGACATGGTGCGAGCCAACGAGGTCTGACGCCGGGACAGGTCACTGGTGTCCTCGTCGAAGGCCCAGCGCCGCTGCTCAGGTCCCGCTGCGCAGGGCACGAGGGACATTGAGGTTCAACGTCACTGCAAGCACCCTGGTTGCGAACACCAGTGCGACAGAGACCCACACGGTGACGGCCGAGGTGATGCCGAGGTGGTCGGCGAGCACCACGAGGGCGGCGCCGCCGAGGGCCGGGATCGCGTAGAGCTCGCGACGCAGGACCTCGGGGACCCTCCCGGCGAGGATGTCACGGAGCAGGCCGCCGCCGATCGCAGTGATCCCACCGATGAGGATCGAGGCGAGCGCACCGGCATCCGCGGAGAGGGAGACCAGCGCACCACTCACGGCGAACAGGGCCAGCCCGGCCGCGTCCAGGAGGCGCACGGCATACGGCACACGGTGCCACCGCACGTCGGGGGCACGGGCGGCGACGTCCTGCCACGTGCCGTGGAGCAGGAAGACGATGAGCCCGGCCAGCACGGCCGCAGCGAGGAGTCGCCAGTCGCTCACAGCGACGGGGGGCGTGATGCCGAGGAAGAGGTCCCTGATGATTCCCCCGCCGAGCCCGGCCACCCACGCCAGGACCAGGACCCCGAACAGGTCCAGCCCCTGACGCACCCCGAGCAGCGCACCGGACAAGGCGAAGACGAACACCCCGACGACGTCCAGGACCAGTTGTGAGGTCGTCGTGTCCGTCAGCACCGGCACATCCTCGCACCGGGCAGTGGCGTCACGACGTTCGACGGGCGCCCATAGGATGGCTGGTATGTCCGATCTGACCCGTGACGACGTCGCGCACCTCGCCGGCCTCGCCCGCATCGACCTCTCCGACGCCGAGCTCGACCGCATGGTGGGGGAACTCGGAGTGATCCTCGAGGCGGTGGCGACCGTTCAGCAGGCCCCGATCGCCGACGTCGAGCCGATGAGCCACCCGATGCCGATCGTCAACGTCACACGCGCCGACGTGGTGCGCCCGTCGCTGTCCCCGCAGGATGCGCTCTCCGGTGCGCCGCAGAGCCAGCAGCAGCGCTTCTCCGTCCCCCGGATCCTGGACCAGGACTGATCTTCACCGGCGCAATGCCGACTGACCGGCATCCCGAGCACCCACCACCCGCCCCGCACCCGAAAGCCGCCACGTGACCACCGACCTGACCCGGGCCACCGCAGCCGACCTCGCCGACCTCCTCAGGGCGGGAAGCGTCTCATCCCGCGAGGTGACGCAGGCGCACCTCGAGCGCACCACCGCCGTCGACGGCGAGGTGCACTCCTACCTGCACGTCGACACCGAGGGAGCCCTGGCCCAGGCCGAGGAGGTCGACCGCAAGCGCGCGGCGGGGGAGTCGCTGCACGGGCTCGCCGGGGTGCCGATCGCCGTCAAGGACGTCATGACGACGCGCGGGCTGCCCACGACGTGCGGATCGCGCATCCTCGAGGGGTGGGTGCCGCCCTACGACGCCACGCTCGTCACCCGGCTGCGCGAGGCGGGCCTGCCGATCCTGGGCAAGACCAACATGGACGAGTTCGCGATGGGCTCCTCCACCGAGCACAGTGCGTTCGGCCCGAGCCGCAACCCGTGGGACCTCGGTCGCATCCCCGGCGGGTCCGGTGGCGGCTCGTCCTCGGTGGTCGCCTCCTTCCAGGCTCCGTTGGCGATCGGCAGCGACACGGGCGGGTCGATCCGTCAGCCGGCGGTGCTCACCGGCGTCGTGGGCATGAAGCCGACGTACGGGCGCGTGTCGCGCT
>JBDTDY010000072.1:0-3323 GCA_039922835.1 Ornithinibacter sp. | reverse complement strand
GGCGGCTGCCAGTGCCTGAGCCGCCGGCAGGTCCCCGTGGGCCCACACGCCGCTGACACCACCCTCGAGCAGCGCACGTAGCAGGGCGCGGCCCACTCCCTGGCGGCGCGACCCCGGGTCGACCACGAGCTCTGCCGACCCGGCTGCGTCGCGAGCGGCATACCCGAGGGGGAGGGACCCGCCGTCATCCGCGAGGACGTGCGTGACACCGGGGCGAGAGGTGCGCAGTGCGAGCCTGAAGGACTCCGAGATCGCGTCGACCCCATCGGTCTCGGCTGCGCGTCGGGCGAGCTCGAGCACCTGGAGCGAGAGGGCTTCCTCCAGGAGGGTCGAGGTGTGGAGGCGGAGCGTGCTCACGAGGTGACCTCGGCCTGGGCCGCCTCAGCCGTCTCGGCGGTCTCGGGCACGAAGCGGTAGCCGACATTTCGTACGGTGCCGATGAGCACCTCGTAGTCGGTGCCCAGCTTGGCGCGCAGCCTCCGGACGTGCACGTCGACCGTGCGGGTGCCGCCGAAGTAGTCATAGCCCCACACCTCCTGGAGCAGCTGGGACCGGGTGAAGACGCGGCCTGGGTGCTGCGCGAGGTGCTTGAGGAGCTCGAACTCCTTGTAGGTGAGGTCCAGGACCCGCCCCCGCAGACGAACCGAATACAGGGCTTCGTCGATGACCAGGGACCCGGTCGTGATCGGACCGCTCTCATCAGGTGCGGCGTCGGCGCTGCGGCCCATCAGCAGTCGCAACCGGGCCTCGACCTCGGCGGGACCGGCGCTCTCCAGGAGGACGTCGTCGATCCCCCACTCGCTGGTGAGGCCTGCGAGGCCGCCCTCGGTCACCACGACCACGAGGGGTGCCGAGGCGCCGGTGGTGCGGATCATCCGGCACAACGACCTGGCCGTCGCCAGCTCGCGGCGCGCATCGACGACGACGACATCGCACGGGGGCGCGTCGACCAGGGCGGAGGCCTCGGCAGGCAGGATGCGAACATGGTGGCTCAGGAGTCCGAGCGCCGGTAGGACCTCGGCGCTCGGAGCCAAGGTGTTCGTCAACAGCAACAGTCGGGCCATTGCCCCTCAGGATAGGCGGTCGTGAAGGTGGCCCAGCAGGAGTCGCGCGTGGTCGAGTCGCCCCCCGCCGTCCGGGTCCGCTACTGGGCGGGTGCTCGTGCGGCTGCAGGCCTGGACGAGGAGGCCGTCGTCGGCCCGGTGACCGTGGGGGACCTCCTGGTCCTGCTCACGCAGCGCCACCCGGGGCTGGCCTCGGTGCTGCCGGTGTGCTCGATCCTCGTCGACGGGCGGGCCAGCACCGCCGACGTCGCCCTTGGCGAGGGCGTCGCGGTAGAAGTCCTGCCCCCCTTTGCCGGCGGATGATGGAAGGATGCCGCGCGTGGACGATCAGCCGACGGAGGTGACCCCGGAGACGGGGCCGGATGCGTCGACCGGGTCAGGGCTGGAGACCCGGGTCCAGCGTCGCGCCCGCCTCCAGGTCGCCCTCCGGGAACCGCTGCTCCCCCCGCTCGCGACCGTCCTGCGTCCGGTCACCTCGGCGGCCAGCATCATCTTCGCCGCGCTCCTCGTGCTCGCCGTGCTCGCGGACCCCGTGCTGATGGCCGCCGGCCTCGCCTGGGCCGGGCTCGTCATCGCGTGGGGGTGGCCCACCCTGACAGGCTCCTCCAGCCGTTTCGGGTCATCCCTCTCGATCGGCATCGCCGCGCTCCTGGTACCGGCGGCGGCCGCAGCCACCACCGAGGAGCCCTACCTGCGCTACGTGCCCGTCGCGCTCGCCCTTGCCCTCGCGGTGATGTTCGGTCACCAGATCATGCGTCGCGACGGACGACCCCGGCTCACCGACTCGCTCGGGTCCACCTCGCTGGCGATCGCCGTCGTGACCATGGGGGTGGCCTGGATGCCGCTGTCCCGGACCCCGCGGGGGACCGAGCTGGCCGTGGTGGCCCTCGTCTCGATCGGGGTGGCCTCCCTGGGCGACCTGGCGGTGGGCTTCAGCCGGCTGCGGGCGTGGTCCCTGCCGCTCGCGATGGTGCTCGGCGGTGGCGCTGCGATCGTCGCAGCCGCCGTGGTGGGTTCCCCGGGGGCCGGCTCGGCAGCACTCGTGGGCCTGCTCTGCGCGGCAGTCTCACACTCGTTGCGGCGGGTGCTCTCGGTGCTGCCGGCGATCACCTCGATCAGGGGTCAGCTCGCCAGTGCCGCAGCGGGGCTGCTCGTGCCCGGCGTCATCGGCTACGTCCTCGCGCTCGCCATCGTCGGCTGACGGCATCCGCGCCAGCAGCACCGAAGCGGAAGCGGGGTCAGTAGACGAGCGCCCGCGAGCTCGGCGCGACGACCTCCTCGACGAAGGCGGCGGAACCGCGCACCAGCACCCCGGCGACCAGGTCGCTCGCACCGATTCCCCGGCGGCTCGCGCACTGCCCACACACGGTGACGCGACCGTCGGCGAGCAGCGCGTCGAGCAGCTCGGCCAGCGGCACGGCATCCGGCAGGTCCACCTCGGCGGCCCGGCCGGGCACGGCCATCCAGGTCGCGTCGCCCGTGAGCCAGAGACTGACCTCGAGCCCTGAGGCGAGGGCCGTCGCTGCGACCGTGAACCCCTGGTTGAGGCGTTCGAGGGCCTCGGTTCCGCAGGTGACCTTGATGACGAGGCGAGTGGCTCGGGACTCCATAGACTGCAGCGTATGGTCTTCACCCTCGACACCACACTCCACGAGGCGCTTGCGCCCCTCGCCTGGCTCGTCGGACGCTGGGAGGGGGCAGGCGTCGTCGGTTATCCCACGATGGAGTCCGCCAACTTCGGCCAGGAGATCATCTGCTCCCACGACGGCCGCCCGTTCCTGGAGTGGCAGTCCCACACCTGGCTCCTGGACGAGGACGGCACCAAGGTGCGCCCGCTGGCGACCGAGCTCGGCGTGTGGCGCCCGGTCGAGGCCTCGGCGGACGGCACCAACGTGGAGTTCCTGCTGACCCACCCGACCGGGTTCGTGGAGATGTATGCCGGGCACGCCGAGCCGGCGCGGGTCGAGCTGCGCACCGACGGGGTGATGCGCAGCCCCCACGCGAAGGAGTACACCGCGGGGCACCGCATGTATGGCTACGTCAAGAGCAACCTGATGTGGGTGATGGACATGGCCGCGGTCGGTCAACCGCTGCAGTCGCACGTCTCGGCGGAACTCAAGCGCGTCGAGTGAGGGCGACCGACGCCGGGGCTGGGGTGACCGGCGTCAGGGGGTGACGAACGTGTCGTCGTAGGTGTCCATCGTGTCGGTGCGCAGTGCCTCGCCGAGCCGGTCCATCCCGGCCTGGTCGACGACGTCG
>JBDTDY010000071.1:0-4201 GCA_039922835.1 Ornithinibacter sp. | reverse complement strand
ACAGGCGCGGTCCCCCATCGTGGTTCCGAAGTCGAGGATGGCGATGAACATGGTGTCTCCTGGGTGGCTCGGGGTGGGGGGTGCCTCCATCCTCACCGCGGACTCCGGCTGGGGCCTCCGTCCACCGGACGCATCCACGCGCGCACCGGACGCCTCCGGACGATCGCCGGCGCCGACGATCGTCGGCGCCGACGCCCGCCCTCAAGCGGTGCCACCGGTGGGGCGGTGCGGCCTGCGGTACGCGCTCACGGAGCCGATGTCCGGTGTGAACCCCACGCTGCGGTAGACCCGCCCTGCCTCGTTGGTGGGCTCGGTGACGATGACCCATCGCTCGCAGCCACCATCGGCGGCCCACTGCGCCGCGACACCGAGCAGGTGGGACGCCAACCCTCGCCGTCGGTGCTCGGCACGTGTGGTGATGTCCTGGTAGCGGGCCGTGTCGCAGCACCGCACGATGCCCAGGTCCGCGACGAGGGTCGCGCCCGCGAACGCACCGAACCACGCTCCGAGGTCACGATCGGAGAGACCTCGTCGAGTCTGCGTGAGGGCCTGCGCGAACCGCGCGAAGGACACGGGGTCCTCCTCACCGGTGCGGTCGTTCTTCGCCACGGCTCGCGCCAGCGCCTGGGCCCAGTCGCCATCACGAAACCGGCGCACCGTGTAGCCCTGCGCCAGGGGGACCCGGCGTGGCAGCGTCCTGGCCGTGAGCACGTCGTCCAGCTCGAGGTCGATGCCGTGCGCCGCCCAGGCGTCGCGGTCCTCCGGCATCCCGACCAGGCCGATCGCGACCCACGGCGCCTCGGGAAAGGCTCGCTCGAAGGTGGTGACCCACCGTCGCGCGTCCCCCACCGACCCCACGTCCGTGACGAACAGCAGGTTGCCCCAGTGGAAGTCGGGGTTGTGCGGAGTGCGGACGACCAAGTGGTCACCGTGATCCTCCATGATGGAGCCGGTGAGCTCCAGAATGGCCAGATCGGTGGCCCAGCCGGGCGCGGCCGTTCGCATCGCCCGACGCTACCGCGATCATCACGATGTGGGGTCGGGCAAACTGGCGCACTCCGGGGTGAGCAGGGAAGAAGTCCTTGGCGAGGCGGTGCCGGTTGCCACGATCGACCGCGTAGTCTTGGCCTGCGTCCCGTCGTCTGGCGAGGTCGCCGCGGCGACCTGGGGGCCAGGGACCTGTCCCTGCCACGCGTTCGCCTCGATCCGGTATGCCGTGCTGCCGGCGCGGTGTCCGCGTCGCCCACGCACGATGGCCGGTGCCGATCTCGGCCCCGCGCCATGTCCGACTTTGGAGAAGGAACCGCTTGGCACAGCGAGATTCGCGCCGTGCCGGCGCGCCGCGCACCACGCAGCGCGACCGGCGACACTCGCGCGCCGGTGACGACGAGGGCATCATCCCGGTCCTGGCGAAGGCCGTCCGGCAGGTCGAGGCCGCCGCGCAGCGCGGCAAGGTCGGGCCGAGCGGCCGCACGGCATACCAGGTGATCGCCCTCCTCGTGCGGGAGGAACGCTCCCGGGTCAAGGCCGACACCACCCTGGCGGAGTCCCAGCGAGCCGCAGTGCTGACGCGGCTCGACGGCATCGCCACGATCCTCGCCAAGACCGCGGTGCGCGACACCTCGCTGTTGGAGCTGCTGGCGGATGGAGCCGTGGTCTCGTTCTCAGCGGTGAGCCTGAAGAACGAGATGCTGCGGGCAGGCGGGCGCGAGCCCGAAGCCGAACCCGAACCCGGGCCCGCGGCGGCTGCCGGTCCGTCCACGTCGGCGCGTCGCGTGGTGCCGCAGACCGTGATCGCCCGCCAGCTCGCCAACCCCTTCCTGGCGCCTGACTTCTCGGCCGTGCCGACACCGCGTCCGACCACCAACCGGCTCGGCGACTGGGAGCTGCTGAATCCCCTGTTCCGCGCCTTCGAGTACGGCGGCGACGCCACCTGCATGCCGCTCCCCGAGCCGACACGCGGGGTGCACCGCGTCGGCGGGATGGAGCTGATGCGCCACCAGGCCCAGGTCGTCGCGGCGGCCGAGGCCGGCCACCGCACGTTCCTCCTCGCCGACGAGCCCGGCCTCGGCAAGACGGCACAGTCGCTGCTCGCCGCCGAGGCGGCGCACGCCTTCCCGCTCCTCGTCGTCGTCCCGAACGTCGTCAAGGCGAACTGGGCGCACGAGACGCGGCTGTGGACTCCGCGCCGGACCGCCACGGTGATCCACGGCGACGGCGACACGATCGACGGCTTCGCCGACGTCGTCATCGTCAACTACGACATCCTCGACCGCCACGTTGGCTGGCTGGGGAGCCACGGCTTCCGCGGCATGGTTGTCGACGAGGCGCACTTCATCAAGAACAAGTCCTCCCAGCGCTCGCAGCACGTGCTGGAGTTGTCCGAGCGCATCCGGGCCCGCACCAGCAACCCCCTCCTCAGGGCCCTCACGGGCACGCCCCTGATCAACGACATCGAGGACTTCAGGGCCATCTGGCAGTTCCTCGGCTGGATCGACGACAAGAAGCCTCGGCACGCCCTCATGGCCGCCCTCGAGACGACCCGGCTGACGCCCGCCGACCCGGGCTTCTACTCAGCCGCGCGCGCCAGCGTCATCGACCTGGGTATCGTCCGGCGGCGCAAGGTCGACGTCGCCTCGGACATCCCGGCCCGCCGCGTCGCGGACCTGCCGGTCGAGCTCGATGACGAGGCGAGTCGCTCGATCCGGGCCGCGGAGCAGGAGCTCGCCCGCCGACTGGTGGCCCGCTACGAGGCCACCCTCGCCTCCCGCAAGGTCGCCACCGTGGTCGACGGCATCGACCACGACCTGGTCCGCCGGGTCGCAGCGTGGGAACGCAAGAACGCGGGCTCGAAGAAGACCGGCGACAACGTGTTCACGGTGATGCGCAGGATCGGGCAGGCCAAGGCCGGCCTCGCTGCCGACTACGCCGCCCAGCTGGCCCGCAGCGTGGGGAAGGTCGTGTTCTTCGCCAAGCACATCGACGTCATGGACACGGCGGAAGAGACCTTCGCGAAGCGGGGCATCGGCTACGCCTCGATCCGCGGCGACCAGACCGCGAAGGTGCGCAAGGCGAACATCGACGCGTTCCTCACCGACCCCGAGGTCTCGGTCGTGGTGTGCTCGCTGACTGCTGCCGGGGTGGGGCTCAACCTGCAGGTCGCCTCGAACGTCGTGCTGGCAGAGCTGTCGTGGACCTCGGCAGAGCAGACCCAGGCCATCGACCGGGTGCATCGCATCGGCCAGACCGAGCCGGTCACCGCTTGGCGGATCATCGCTGCCCAGACCATCGATCCGAAGATCGCCCAGCTCATCGACGACAAGGCAGGGCTCGCAGCCAGGGCGTTGGACGGCTCCGACGAGGAGGTCGGCTCCTCGGCCGACGTGCAGCTCGAGGCGCTCATCGCGTTGCTCACCGAGGCCTTGGAAGCCGACCCGCCAGGAGCCTGAGGGCGGTTCGCCGCACGACGACGAACCGCCCCATGGATCAGGCGCTCACTTGCGGGCGAACGTCTTCCACATGGGCACCACGCCCTCGGCGCTCTCACCCGCGTGGCCGAGGTAGCCCAGCCCCCAGTTCTGCTCGATCGTGGTGAGCAGCGAGTAGTGGTTGTAGGGGGTGTTGTCGACGACGTGGTGCGGGCCGTCGCCGGTGACGATGATCGCCGGGATCTTGCCGCCGCCGTAGGTGCCTCCCGGCCAGTCAGCCGAGACACGTGGGTCGTGGGCCGCGACGTAGGGGCTCCCGCAGCACCCCTCTGCCGACTCCCACCCGCCCGTCTCCTCGTTACCGGTGTAGTCGTTCTCGTCCGTGACGATGACGATGGCGGACTTCTTGGTCCACGCCGCGCTGTCCATGATCGTCGTGACGGCGCCCTTGACGAAGGCATCGGCCTTCTGCTTCAAGGAGGCGTCGTTCGCGTCGTCCTTGGTCGAGCCGTACGGGCAGGGGGTCTCGGGGTGGCCTGTGACCGGCGCGTAGACGCCACCATGCATGTCGTTGCACTGGTTCGGCGAGATCCAGACGAACTTCGGCGCGCTGGATGAGCTCAGGTCGGCACGCAGGGCGGAGTAGTCCTTGACCTTGGCCATCTCCGACGGGCTCTTCTTCACGCTGTCGAAGAGCACGAACGGGTTGTGCTTCCTGGCGTACAGCTTCGTGGAGTCGTCCGGCCAGTACCGGTCGAGCTTGTTGGCGGGGA
>JBDTDY010000070.1:0-3997 GCA_039922835.1 Ornithinibacter sp. | reverse complement strand
CCGCCACCTGTCCCGCCAACCGGGCCCCGTCGTCACCGGGGAACATCACCGGGACGATCGGGTGCGACCCCGGGAGCAGCTCGAACCCGGCATCCGACATGAGCTCGCGGAACAGCGCCGAGTTGGCCTTGAGCTGCTCGCGCCCCTCGCTGGAGGACGCGACGAGCCCGAGCGCCGCGAGCGAACCTGCCACCACGGCGGGTGCCACGGAGTTGGAGAAGAGGTAGGGCCGGGAGCGCTGCCGCAACAGGTCGACGACTTCGCCGTGGCTGGAGACGTAGCCCCCCGAGGCGCCCCCCAGTGCCTTTCCGAGGGTGCCCGTCAGGATGTCGACCCGCTCCATCACCCCGAACATCTCCGGGGTGCCGCGCCCGCCGCCACCGACGAAGCCCACCGCGTGCGAGTCGTCGACGAGGACCATCGCCTCGAACTCGTCGGCGAGGTCGCAGATCTCGTCCAGCGGTGCATACGACCCGTCCATGGAGAACACGCCGTCGGTCACGATGCAGGTGCGGCGCGCACCGCCCGCACGGGCCGCCTCGAGCTGGGTGCGCAGATCGGCCATGTCCGCATTCTGGTAGCGGAACCGTGCCGCCTTCGAGAGCCGGATGCCGTCGATGATCGACGCGTGGTTGAGCGCGTCCGACACGATCGCGTCCTCGGCACCGAAGAGCACCTCGAACACCCCACCGTTGGCATCGAAGCACGAGCTGTAGAGGATCGTCGCCTCCATGCCCAGGAAGTCCGACAGGGCACCCTCGAGAGCGGTGTGCTGCGTCTGGGTTCCGCAGATGAACCGCACCGAGGCCATCCCGAAACCCCACTCGTCCAGGGCTGCGCGGCTGGCGCCGACGACGTCGGGATGGTCTGCCAGACCCAGGTAGTTGTTCGCGCAGAAGTTGATCGACTCCCCCGCGGTGGTGCGCACGTGGGAGGACTGCGCCGTCGTCAGCTCGCGCTCGCGCTTGTAGAGCCCGGCCTCCTCGATCTCCCGAAGGGTTGCCGCGAGCTGGTCCTTCACTGCGCCGTACACGTCGCCTCCTGCGTGTCACTCCCCGTGCCCGATGCACGAACCTCTGCTAGCAGAGGTTAGGCGCTGGCGCAGATGCAGCACCATGTGTCGGAGCGCCCAAGCTCTGCTGAGCAGTGTCGCGCGTCAGCACGACCCCCCTAGCTCCAGTCGAGGACGACCTTGCCGCCATGGCCCGAGCGGGTCTCGGCGAACGCCGCCTGCCAGTCCTGCGCGGCATACCGTCCGGTGATCACGGAGGAGACGGCCGCCCGCAGGTCGGCCGAGGTCGCCAGCATCGCCCCCATGAGGTACCAGGTCTCGAACATCTCGCGCCCGTAGATCCCCCGCAGCGTGATCACGTGGGTGATGACCCGGCCCCAGTCGATGGCGTAGCGGTCGGTCGGCAGCCCGAGCAGCGCCACCCGGCCGCCGTGGTTCATGTTGGCGAGCATGTCCTCGACCGCAGCCGGTGCCCCCGACATCTCGAGCCCGATGTCGAAGCCCTCGACCATGCCGAGCTGTTCCTGCGCCGCGCGCAGCGACCCCCCGGTGCCCACGTTCACGACGAGGTCGGCGCCGGCACCGGAGGCGAGGGCCAACCGCTGTTCGGACATGTCGGTGACACAGATCCGGCGGGCCCCGGCGTGGCGCGCGACCGCCGTGGCCATCACCCCGATCGGCCCGGCCCCGGTGATCAGGACGTCCTCTCCGACCACCGGCCACTGCAGCGCGGTGTGGGTCGCGTTCCCGAGCGGGTCGAAGAGGGCACCGAGGTCGGGATCGAGGTCGGCGGGCTGGACCCAGGCGTTGGTCGCAGGGATCACCACGTAGTCGGCGAAGGCGCCGTCCCGGTTGACCCCCACCCCGATCGTGTTGATGCACAGGTGCCGACGGCCCGCCCGGCAGTTGCGGCAGTGTCCGCACACGAGGTGTCCCTCGCCGGACACCATGTCCCCCACCGCCACGTTCTCGACGTCTGCACCGACCTGCGCCACCTCACCGAAGAACTCGTGGCCCAGTGTCATCGGTGCACGGACGGTCGCCGCGGCCCACTCGTCCCACTGCTCCAGGTGCAGGTCGGTGCCGCACAAGCCCGCCCGGAGCACCCGGATCTTGACGTCCTTGTCCCCACACTCCGGCTCGGCCACCTCCACGAGCTCGAGTCCGGGACCTGCCGTGACCTTCCGTAGCGCGCGCACCCGCCCATCATGCCGCTCCGCGACGGTCGGCGGGGTTGCACCGTTCGTCGCGCGACGCGCACCGTCTGGCGCTCCGCCACCTGCCGCACGCCGCTCGCTGGCCCCGTCCGCCGCGGCGCGGCTCTCCCGGGGTGCCCACGCGAACCGCGTACCGCCACCCTTGTCCCGATCCGGGCAGACCGCCCGGGCACCGACCCTGGAGGTGACCGTGAGCAATGACGCTCGCACGCACGACGAGGACCCCTACCTCGCGCTGCAGTCAAGTCCGGAGTTCCAGGAGCTGCGCCGGAAGTTCCGCAGGTTCGTCTTCCCGACGACCGCCTTCTTCCTCGCCTGGTACTTCCTCTACGTCCTGCTGTCGATCTTCGCGCCGGGCTTCATGGGCCAGCTCGTGTTCGGGAACATCACCCTCGGCCTCCTCTTCGGACTGGGCCAGTTCGTCACGACGTTCGCCATCACCTTCATCTACGCCCGCTGGGCCAACCGTGAGTTCGACCCGATGGCCGATCGCCTCGGCGCCCAGCTCGACGCCGCCAAGGAGAACTGACCATGGCACTGACCCTCCCCCTGGCCGAGTCCACCGCGGTCGGCTCCCCGGCACTGAACATCGGCATCTTCGCCGCCTTCGTGGTGTTCACGCTGGTCATCGTCATCAAGGTGGCCTCCGGCAAGAAGACTGCTGAGCAGTACTACACGGCGGGTGGCGCGTTCACCGGTCGCCAGAACGGCATCGCCATCGCCGGTGACTACCTGTCGGCGGCATCCTTCCTCGGCATCGCCGGGGCCATCGCGCTCCAGGGCTATGACGGCTTCCTCTACTCCATCGGCTTCCTCGTCGCGTGGCTGGTCGCACTCCTGCTCGTCGCCGAGCTGCTGCGCAACACCGGCCGCTTCACCATGGCCGACGTGTTGTCCTACCGGCTCCGGCAGCGCCCGGTGCGCGTCGCGACTGCCATCTCCGTGATCTGCGTGTCGTTCTTCTACCTTCTCGCCCAGATGGCCGGCGCCGGTGGCCTGGTGTCTCTCCTGCTCGGGGTCAACGGTGACCTCGCGCAGAACCTCGTCATCGCCCTCGTCGGCGTCATCATGATCGCCTACGTGCTCATCGGTGGAATGAAGGGCACGACCTGGGTGCAGATCATCAAGGCGCTGCTCCTCATCGCCGGCACCTTCATCATCACCGTCTGGGTCCTCGGGAAGTACAGCTTCAACATCTCCTCCCTGTTCCAGGCAGCAGCGGACAACTCCCCCGCCGGGGACAAGCTCTTCGAGCCAGGGCTGAAGTACGGCAAGAGCCTCACCACGAAGATCGACTTCATCTCGCTGTCGATGGCCCTCGTGCTGGGCACCGCGGGCCTCCCGCACGTGCTCCAGCGCTTCTACACGGTGCCCACGAGCAAGCAGGCCCGCAAGTCCGTGGAATGGGCCATCTGGCTCATCGGCGGCTTCTACCTGCTCACCCTGGTCGTCGGCTACGGCGCGGCTGCACTGGTCGGCCCCGACGCCATCCTCGCGGCCCCCGGCAAGGCCAACTCGGCTGCGCCCCTGCTGGCCTTCGAGCTCGGTGGGTCCGTCCTGCTCGGCATCATTTCGGGCATCGCGTTCGCGACGATCCTGGCGGTGGTCGCTGGACTGACGATCACGACCTCAGCCACCTTCGCCCACGACCTCTACAAGGAGGTCTTCAAGCGAGGTGTCTCCACTCAGGACCAGGAGGTCCGGGTAGCGAGGCTGGCTGCCATCGTCATCGGTGTCGTTGCCATCGTCGGTGGCATCTTCGCGAAGG
>JBDTDY010000069.1:0-4239 GCA_039922835.1 Ornithinibacter sp. | reverse complement strand
GGTGTAGGTGATGTCGACGTAGTGGTGGGCGCCGGAGCCGAAGTCGTAGGTCTGGCCGGCAGCCGTCCTGACGTCGACGGAGCCGTCTCCGGTCGCCGGTCCAGAGACGCCGATGGTGGGGGCGGTTCCCGTCGCGACCGGGTCGGCCGCGGCGTCGGTGCTGAAGGTGACGTCGTTGCCGGAGGAGTCCTGGAAGCCCATCTTCAGCTTGCCGTACAGGGTGAGCAGCCGGACCTGGTCGGGGATGTCGGCGAGGAACAGGACGGTGGCGCTGCCGCTCGCGATCTTGGACAGGTCGACGTAGAGGCGGCCGCTGATCGACACGTTGTCGTTGGCGAAGTTGAGCTTGCCCTGGATGAGGATCTTGCCGTCCGTCGAGATCTTGACAAGGACCTGGCCGTTGAAGACCGCCTGGGAGGTGAAGATCGAGTAGATCCGCGCCGAACCGGTGATCGTCATCGGCGCGGTGAACGCCGCGAGGAAGCCGCCGAGGTTGGGATTGGCATCGATCGCCCGGGCCTGCCCGGCGACCTGGCTCTGCAGGCCGGCCAGCCAGGTGTCGGCCGAGACGTCGGTCGGCGCGGCGAAGGCCGATGAGCGCAGCGCCATCGGGTCGTCGATCGAGGGCAGCGACTTGAAGAACTCAACCCCGGCCGTGAAGTCGTTGAGGGTCAGCCCGATCTGCGGCACGAGGAGGATGCCGGTCGGCAGCTGGAGGTTGATGAACACCTGGAGCGGGCCGAGCTCGGACAGGCCCAGCCGGATACCGAAGCCGCCGAGCCCGGCCATCGTGAACCCGCCCTGGATGCCGACGTAGAAGACCCGCTTGAACACCGGGGTCGTCTGGTCGAAGGTCCCGATGATCTGGTAGCTGCTGTCCAGCCGGAGGATGCCGCCGATCAGGCCCGCGTCGATGGTGCCGCCGAACATGCTGCCGTGGACGGTGACGCCGAAGGAGTCGATGGCGATGATCGGGAACTTGCCCT
Source organism: Ornithinibacter sp. (assembly GCA_039922835.1). GTDB lineage: Bacteria > Actinomycetota > Actinomycetes > Actinomycetales > Dermatophilaceae > Fodinibacter. The sequence goes on along the minus strand of JBDTDY010000069.1, from coordinate 3,253 downwards.
GGGCGAGCAGGGAGGGCTGGATCCGGACGCCCTGCACCGAGCCGGTGAAGGTGAGGCCGCCCAGGCCCTGTATGCCGGTCACCGTGGCCGACAGGGTGAGGACGAAGTCGCCGGGTGCATTCTGGATGTCGGCCCACTCGATGCCGAGGGAGTCGATCCGGACGGGCAGGAAGCTGGGCCACTTGAACGAGTCGCCGGTGGCGGAGCCGACCGAGAGGAACACCCCGAACCCGGCGTGCGTGACGAAGGTGCCGTCGCCGAGGAAGCCGAAGTTGCGCGCCTCGCCGGAAATGACGAGCGAGGAGATCGTGACGGTGGCGCCGACCGACTGGAACGAGATCATCTCCTGGGTCGTCCCCGCGGCGCCGGTGTCGAGTCGGAAGTCCCGCGCGGTGAGGGTGACGTAGCTGCCGAGCTGGACCGTCAGCGTGTCGACGGTCATCTGGAAGGAGTCCACCCGACCGTCGGTGAAGGTGAGCGCGATCCGGAACGCCTCGGTGTTCGGGGTGCCGTCCGGGTTTCGGTCGTCGGCGGTGTTGCGGTCAGACAGGGTGGCGCTGAAGGCCTTGCCGGGGAACAGCTGCGCGCCACCGGTGGCGATCCAGATCTGCCCGGTGAAGTCGACCGAAGAGCCGAAGGTGACGCTCAGGCCGGAGACCCCGACCCGGATGTCATTGAGGACGAGGATGCCGCCGAAACTGATCTGGTTGCTGGGGTCAGTCGGCGTGAGCGCGTTCGGCGACGGTGCCCCGCCGGGGAAGTAGTCGAGCTCGGCGGTCCCCAGGTCGAAGCCGTTGTCGCGGATGACGAGGCCGGGGATGAGACCGGCACCGAGCGGCTGGTCGTTGTTCCTGGCAATGTTGGAGTGGCTCGTCGGGTCGTACGGCGAGAGCGAGCCGCGCACCTTGAAGCGGGGCACGTCGATGACGGCCGTGTTGATCACGACCAGCTTCTGCCCGGGGCCGGCGGCCGGGTCGTAGCCGATGTTGATGCCGCTCGCGCTCAAGGTGGCGACGTTCGGGATCTCGGCATTGAGGGAGGAGACCCGCAGGTTCCACTTGCCGGTCGGTGCGATCCGCACGTTGCCGCTGAGCAGCCCCAGGACGTCGACCTTCAGGTCGAAGGTGCCCAGGATGCCGAGCAGGTTGACGCTCACCCCGCTGCTCGCCTGCTGCGTGCTGGTCGAGGTGGTGTTGTTCGTCGCCGACCCGCCGAAGTTGAGCGACGCACGGTCCACCCCGAGGGCGATGGTGAGCACGACCATCCCGTCCTTGGAGAAGCCGAAGTCGGCGAGCCCGATGCTGGGGCCCTGGAGGGTCAGCGGCCCGAGGGCGATGGGGCCTCCGGTCGTCGAGGCGCCCGGCGCCGAGGGGCTGATCGTGAAGGACTGGGTCGAGGCAGCACTCTGGACCGGGCTGCCCGTCGCCCCACTCTGGGCGGCCCCCGCGAGGAAGGAGACGAGGACGTTGCCCGCGCCGAACATCGGGGTCGCATTCGTCGGGGTGAGGTCCTTGAGGAAGTAGCGGTACGTGACGCTCGTCGCGGTGGCCGCGAACCCGGCGATGAGCAGCGGGGCACCGAGCAGGATTGGCGCGTTGGAGCCGTCGCGGGCCAGGTCGGCGACCCCGGTTCCGGTGATCGTGAACGGCGCCACGGAGGATCCGAACGAGGTCTTGAGAATCGGGTCAGGGGTCGCCCCGGTCGTCGTCGGCAGGCTCGTCCACGTCACATCGATGTAGCCCTGGGCGTTGATCTGCGCCGCCGTGATGGTGCCCCCGCCGCTCGGGTTCGCCAGCGTCGCGACCGGGCCGGGGCTGGTCGCCGTCCCGGAGGGCGCGAAGACGACGAACTGCTGGTCGGCGGACATGTTCGTCGCACCGCCGTTGTCCGAGAACGTCCCCTGCTTGAGGCGGACGGTCCACAAGCCCTGGGCGAGGGTCGTGCTCAGCGCGTAGCGGTAGGTCGTGCCCGAGAGGAGGGTCGGGACGGCGGCGACGGTGATCCCCGCCGCCGGGGACCCGTTGAGGAGCAGGTCGAACTCGGGGTCCGGGTCGGTGATGGTCACGGCCCGCAGCCCGACGCCGTTGACGTCGTTGAAGGTGATGTCGATCGAGGTGCCGGCGTTGGCCGGGCTGACGACCGCCCCCTTGAGCGGGTTGGCGAGGGAAGCCGTCGGGAACAGGGTGGGTGCCGTGGTCGTCGAGGGAGCCTGGCCCGTCGGCGGGAAGAGGCTGAAGTCGTCGACCTTGAAGTTGACGAGGTGGAAGCCGGTGACCGAGGAGATGGTGAAGGTCGCGAAGCCGCGGAGGCTGGCGACGTTCCGCCCGCTGATGGTGATGAGGACCGAAATCGGGGCCAGGGTGATGTCGAGGTCGCCGTTCGGCTCACGGGTGAGGCCGAGGGTGCCCTGGATGGTGAACACGCCGGCAACCGAGATGACGACGTTGCTGGCGGCGAACGCGTACCGCCCGGCCGTGAGGGTCGTGGTGCCGTCCGGCATCAGGATGTCCGACGTCGAGGTGTTCGCGAGGAAGCTGACCCGCCCAGAGACGGTCAGCCCGTCGAGGCCGAGCAGGGCGAGGTCGCCCGTGACCTGGATGGCGAAGCCGCCGCTGGGGCCCTGCTTGAAGGCGAGGGTCGCGTTGCGGACGACGATGCCGATCGCGTCCTGGTTGTCAGTGCCGTCGGCGAGCTTGAGCGGACCGTGGCCGACGAAGATCTCCAGTCCGGTCCCGGTGAACTGGCCCGCGGAGATGGCGAACTGGCCGGCCCGGATCTCCAGGATGCCGCCGAAGTCGAAGCTGAGGTTCTGGACGATGAACGACACCGTGGGGGTGGCCGCGACGTCCACGAGCAGGGTCGTCCCGGCGACGTCGATCGACTGGTGGACGTGGACACCGGTCGTGTTGAAGGCGACCCCGACACTGGCACTGCCGGCGAACGCGCCGGCCGATGCCTGTGCCGTGCCGGTGATGATGCCCGCGATGCCGCCGGACGTCGTCGTGGTCCCGGGGTTGCCGGTGTCCGTGTGGGCGCCGACCGGGAAGACGATGAGGGCCCCCTGGGCACTGAGCAGCCCGGGGTTGTCGCCGGTAACGCCTGACGCGCCGGTGGCGATCGAGGCATTGGCCAGCCCGATCCGGATGATCTTGCTGCCCGCGGGGCCGATCTGGTCGAAGGAGACGTCCGCGTGGACGGTGACTCCGCCGACGCCGATGTCGACGTTCTTGGCGGTCAGCCGCAGGTACGGCCC
>JBDTDY010000068.1:0-2587 GCA_039922835.1 Ornithinibacter sp. | reverse complement strand
GGTGCTCGCGGGCCTCGCGGATGCCGCGGCCTCGGCACTGGCGATGCTGGCGCCGTCGCTCGGGGTGCTCGCGCTCGCCGTCGCCCTGCTCGGACCGTCGGGGGCGGTCTTCCTCATCGCCCGCCAGTCCTACCTCACGGCTGCCGCGCCACTCGCGCTGAGGGCGCGGGCCATGTCCACCCTCGGTGGAGTCACCAGGGTCGGCCTCTTCGTCGGGCCGCTGGTGGGGGCGCCCCTGGTGGCGCGGTGGGGGCCACAGGCGGGGTTCGGGGTCGCGGTCGGGGGCGGTGTGCTGGCGTCCGTGCTGGCCTGGCGCGCCGCCGATCTGGGCGAAGGGGCCCGGGCTGCACCCGTCGGTGGCCGCCGTGTGCAGGTCTCGGGGGTCGTCGCGCGGCACCGACGCGTGCTCATGACGGTCGGGCTGGGGATCGTCGCCATCGGGGTGGCGAGGTCGGCCAAGGTCGTCGTCATCCCGCTCTGGGCGGAACACGTCGGGCTGGATGCCGCGAGCACCTCCCTGGTCTTCGCGGCGGCGGCCCTGGTCGAGGTGCTCCTCTTCTATCCGGCGGGATCGGTGATGGACCGGCACGGCCGGGTCTGGGTCGCGGTGCCCGTCTCGGTGCTCATCGGCGTCGGGCTGCTGCTGCTTCCCCTGACGAGCACGGTCGTCGGTGTCGGGGCGCTCGCCGTGCTCATGGGCGTGGGCAACGGTCTGGGCTCGGGCATCGTCATGACCCTGGGCGCCGACGCCGCACCGACGGCCGGGAGGGCCGCTTTCCTCTCGGTCTGGCGCCTGCTGTCCCTCGTCGGGCAGAACGGGGCCGCGCTGCTCGTCGGTGGGGTGGCGGCCGTGGCCTCGATCGGGGCCGCGAGTGTCGCGGTGGGCGCGGTGGTCCTCGCCGGGGGAGTCTGGCTGGCCCGGTGGTTGCCCGAGTACGACCCCCGGCGGAGCCGCTGACGGGTGATCGCGACGTGTGGCGTGCGGCAGCGCGGCGCCCTCCCGGCACGCTTCCGAGCCGTTGATAAACGTAGGCTGACCTGCGTGACCGACTTGATCGACACCACCGAGATGTACCTGCGCACCGTCTTCGAGCTCGAGGAGGAGGGGATCACCCCGCTTCGGGCCCGGATCGCGGAGCGGCTCGGGCACTCCGGCCCGACGGTCTCCCAGACCGTGGCGCGGATGGAGCGGGACGGGTTGATCCGCGTTGCCGGTGACCGGCACCTCGAGCTCAGTGACCACGGCCGCCTCCTGGCGACGCGCGTGATGCGCAAGCACCGCATCGCCGAGCGGCTCCTCGTCGACGTCATCGGCCTGGAGTGGGAATACGTCCACGAGGAGGCGTGCCGGTGGGAGCACGTGATGTCGGACCGGGTGGAACGCAAGATCCTCGCGATCCTGGGCGACCATGCCGAGTCTCCGTACGGCAACCCGATTCCCGGGTTGGAGGAGCTGGGCGAGATCGGTGGGACCGTTGACTTCCGGCTCGGCCTCACGACGCTGGACCTCGTGGCCGTGGCCGAGCCCGTCACGGTGGTGGTGAGGCGGATCGGAGAGCCGGTCCAGACCGACTCCGAGGCACTGAGCCTGTTGACCTCAGCGAAGTTGCTGCCCGGCAAACGGGCGCGGGTCCGCCGCGAGGGCACCCGGGTGATCGTGTGGCTCGAGGGGTCGGACGAAGCCTCGGGCGTCTCCCTGCCCGACGACATCGCATCGCACGTGTTCGTCGCGCTCACCTGAGGTGTGTTGGTGACGCCCGGCGAGCGTGTCGTTACCGGAATGTGACTTTGGCCAGCCGCGCCGCTACCGTGGTGGCGTTCGTCCATGCCCAGAAAGGCCCCTTCCTCGTGACTCGTTCCACCGCTCCCGGCCGTCGCCGGTCCCCCGGCGCTGTCCGGAGACTCCCCGATGGCATGCCGCGACTGGGTGCCACCTGGGCCGCGAAGTCCCTCGCCGGTGTCGCCGTGCTCAGCAGTGTCGCGGTCGCCCTGGCGCTGCCCGTCGACGCCAGCACCACGCCCTCCCTGGCGCTGCCCTCCACCTCGGCCGCGGTCGTGGGGGAGCGCTCGTTGGGCCAGACGGCCTCCCGTTCGGCCGCCCGTGCAGCCGCGCCAGCGGTGAGCGCGCCCGTGGCTGCAGCGCCGGCCGTGCCCGACGCGGTGGGTATTTCCGGTGTCAAGCCCGTGGCCAAGCCCGTCGCGAAGCCGAAGCCGAAGTTGGAGCCGAAGCCGAAGTCGGAGCCGAGGCCGAAACCGAAGCCCCCGACCAAGGGCACTGCCAACTCCTCTCCGCGCGCCACTTCCTCCACTGGCGCTTCCTCGAGTGGTGCTTCCTCGCGCGGGTCCTTCGGCACGGGGAAGTGTGGCGGCATCGGTCTGAACGCCCGCGCCGCCCAGGTCTGCTCGGCGGTCCAGTCGCGCTTCGGTCTGGGCACGATCGGCGGTTACCGCCCGAACGGCGGTGAGCACAGCACCGGCCAGGCCATCGACTTCATGATCTCCAGCCGCTCCCAAGGCGATGCCATCGCGGCATACGTGCAGGCGAGCGCAGGTGGCATGGGAGTGAAGTACGTCATCTGGCGCCAGC
>JBDTDY010000067.1:0-4080 GCA_039922835.1 Ornithinibacter sp. | reverse complement strand
ATGAACTTGTAGCTGCAGGTCTTGGCCTTGCTCTTCGCGCCGACCATCCAGGTGTCCGACCAGCCGGTCGCGCCCTCCTTGGGCAGCACGACGTCGATGGGGGCGCCCTCGGACTTCGCCACGTTGGCGATGACCTGCCAGGTGGTGCCGATGGTCGAGGTACCTGCCTTGAAGGCCTGCACCTCCTTGAGGTAGTCCGCCCAGTACTCGCTCACGTTGGGGCTCTGCGCCTTGAGGAGGTCAACGGCGGCGGTGAGCTGCGTGGCGTCAAGGGCGTAGGGGTTCTTGATGCCGAGAGCCGGCTGGCTCGCCATGAGGTAGAGCGCGGCGTCCGCGATGTAGATGGGGGAGTCGTATGCCGTGAGGCTGCCGGCCTGCGCGCCTGCCTTGTCGAACACCGCTCCCCAGCTGTCAGGTGCTGGTGAGACCTTCTCCGTGTTGTACATCAGCACGTTCGCGCCACGGCCGTGCGGGATGCCGTACATGGTGCCGTTCACGGAGTTCCACGGCTTGTCCTTCAGGGAGGCGAAGATGTCCGGGTAGTTCGTGACGAGGCCGGTGTTCATCGGCTCGACGTCGCCCGCCGCGATGAGCCGCAGCGTGGCGTCACCCGAGGCGGAGACGACGTCGTACTGGCCGGTGCGCATCAGCTGCACCGCCTCGTCTGAGGTGCCGAACGTCTTGACCGTCACCTGGCAGCCCGACTCCTTCTCGAAGTCGCTGACCCAGTCGACCGCCGGGTCGGTCGAGCCGTCCTCGACGTAGCCGGGCCACGCCAGCACGCTGACCTTGCCCTCGGGGGTGCCGAGGGCGTCGAGGGCCTTGAGGTCGGGGACCTTGAAGCCCCCAGCGACGGTGCCGCCGCCGTCGCCGGTGGCAGCCTTTTCGTCGGAGCCGCAGGCCGAGAGGGCCAGGGCCGCGACCGCGGCGATCGCGCCGAGGCGCAGGGTGGTTGAGGAACGCACGGGGGGACTCCTTGGGTGTTGCGTGGGGGCGGGATCTTCAGTTGTGTGACGGGATCGGTCGGAGAAATGGCGGGGGGCGGGGTCAGGTGGTGGCGTTCAGGCCGGGGTGGGGATCTCGATGACGTGCCTGGGGGCGAAGAACAGCTCGACGTCGGCGCCGCGCACCGCGCCCTCCGGTGGGGCGCGGTGCCCGTTCTGTTCGAGCACGACGAGCTGACCGCCCGCCGCCAGGTCGACGACGTAGCGGGTCACCGGTCCGGCATACACGACCTCGGTGAGGGTGCCCGGGGCGCGGACCGATCCCTGCTCAGGGGGGCCGCCCGGCAGGGCGAGGTGGATCTTTTCCGGGCGGATGCCGAAGGACCCAGCGCTGCCGAGGATGGTGCGGGCGGTCTCGCCGGAGAGCAGGTTCGAGGTGCCGACGAAGCCGGCCACGAACGCGCTCGCGGGGCGCTCGTAGACCTCCCGGGCCGTGCCCACCTGCTCGATGCGCCCCGCGTTGAAGACGGCGATCCGGTCGGAGAGGGTCAACGCCTCCTCCTGGTCGTGCGTGACGAAGAGGAACGTGATGCCGACATCTCGCTGGATCGCCTTGAGCTCGACCTGCATCTGCTCGCGCAGCTTGAGGTCGAGGGCGCCCAGTGGCTCGTCGAGCAGGAGCACCTGGGGCCGGTTCACGAGCGCCCGTGCGAGGGCGACGCGTTGCCGCTGCCCGCCGGAGAGCTGGGTGGGTCGGCGTGACCCGAGGTCGGCCATCCGCACCTGCTCCAGAGCCTCGCCAGCCCTGCGGCGAGCCTCGGCCCCGGCGACCTTCTTGACCCGAAGGCCGTACTCGACGTTGTCGAGCACGCTCATGTGCGGGAAGAGCGCATAGTCCTGAAAGACGGTGTTGACGTCGCGCCGGTGCGCTGGGAGGTCGGTGACGTCACTGCCGCCGAGCTCGACCGTGCCGCCGGTGGGCTCCTCGAAACCGGCGATCATCCGCAGCACGGTTGTCTTGCCCGAGCCCGACGGACCGAGCATCGAGAAGAACTCTCCTGCAGCGATGTCGAGGTCCGCCCCGGCGACGGCGACGACCGGGGGCGAGCCGAGGAACTCCTTGCGCAGCCCTCGGAGCCTGATCGCGGGTCCATCGGTGCTCACGGGCCCTCCTTCGGGCGATGGGGCCGGGGCTCTCCCGGTGCTTGCGCGAAAACATATGGGACCATAGGTTTGACACGCAACCCCCTGGGCGGCCTGTTACCAAACGGTGTCCCGGGGGCCTGCCGTCTGGTGACGGGGTCCGAGGAGGAGGTGCTGCGCATGGGTGACGCCGCTGCGCCATCCGGCGCCTCGCTCCAGTTCGGTTCCTACGCCGCCGTCTTCGCTCCCCTGGACGCCGAGGGTCGGGCCGCGACCGTGGCTCGCAGACTCGGGGACTCGATCGCGTTCGGGATGCTTCCGGACGGGTCACCCCTGCTGCCCGAGCCCGAGCTCGCCGAGCGCTTCGGCGTCGCGACGGTGACGGTGCGAGAGGCCCTGTCGGACCTTCGCGCCGCTGGGCTCATCCGCACCCTGCGAGGTCGGCGCGGCGGCTCGTTCGTCGTCGCTCCACGAGATGGTGGTCGCGCGGCCCTGCTGGATCGGCTCTCTCGCACGGGGATCGGTGGGTGGCGAGACCTCTCTGACCACTACGCGACCGTCAGTGGTGGGTGTGCCCGGCTCGCGTCGGAGCGAGCGGACGAGGCCGACGTCGCCCGTCTGGACGACCTGGCGCACCGCGACATGGGCGCGGGCAGGGCCCACGTCCCCCGGTTGGAGGGCCAGTTCCACCTCGACCTGGCCGCGACCGCCCAGTCGGCCCGGCTGACCCGCGAGGAGATGGCTCTGCAGTCCGAGCTCGGACCGGTGCTCTGGCTCGCCCACTCACTGGTGGGCTCGATCGAGCAGGCGGCGGTGCGGCACGCGGCGATCGCGCACGCAGTCAGGCATGGCGACGGCTCGGGCGCCCGGGCCGAGGCAGAGGCTCACGTCGGAGAGCTCTTCGGGGCGCTCCGGACCATGGTGGTTCAGGCGAGGAGGATCCGATGACGGCAGGGACGGCACGGAGATCGGGTGCAGCAGGTGCGCCGGGAGGCGAGGTGGCACGTCGCGTCCAGGAGATCGGCAAGCTCATCACGGACTCCGTGGAGGAGCTCGCGGACCTCGTCGCCTCCCAGCTCTCCGCACAACCCCCTCGTCGCGCTGACCTCGCCATCGAGAAACGGTGCCGAGAGCTCATGGCACAGCGTGAGCTGCCCCTCGCAGGAGCGGGTTTCGTCGCGGCCAACGGTGTTCTGGCAGACGCCCGCTACTGGTTGGAGTGGTGGACCGCCAACCCCGACGATGCCGCGAGCATTCGCAAGCTCGCCGCCGAGACCGACCCCACGTCGATCGGGTTCCGCGACTACACCGAGCTGTCGTGGTTCGTGACTCCGCGGGACAACGGCCGGTTGTGCGTCACCGGCCCCTACGTCGACTACATGTGCACCGACCAGCACACCTTGACCACCACGCTCCCGGTGAGCGACCAGGGTGGATTCCTCGGGGTCGTCGGTGTCGACCTGCTGGTCGCGACGATGGAGAAACTCCTCCGGAGCGAGCTGGATGCGGTGGCAGGGGTGTGCGTCGTGGTCAACGCGGCGGGTCGGGTCGTGGCCTCGTCAGACCCGGTGTGGGTGGTCGGAGACCTGGTACGCGGGCTGCCGCTCGGAGAATGGTTCGCGGAGACGGATGTGCGACCGGTGCGGGTGATGGAGACGCCGGTGCGCGACGAGCCCAGCGGGTGGTCCTTCATTCGGTGCCAGGGCCTGCCCCTCGGCGTCCTCGCCAGGCCCTGAGCGCGCCCTCAGCGACTGCACCACGGCAGGGGCGTGGCCGTCACGACGATGAGGTTCTTGTCGGCTGCCGAGCCCCAGGCGTAGGCGGACGACGAGGCGGCTCGGGCCGGCGGCAACCGTGCTCAGGTCGTTGACACATGGGGTCAGGACGGGTGCGCGCTGGGGGTCGAGGTGGGCCGCGACGGTGATGGTGGCACCAGCCGGCACCTTGACCGGGTCGGTGACCGTGCCGGGCGTGAAGTGCCGTCGATGGGGGA
>JBDTDY010000066.1:0-5798 GCA_039922835.1 Ornithinibacter sp. | reverse complement strand
GCCGCGGCGACTACGAGGTCGACGAGAAGAAGCGCACCGTCAGCATCCTGGAGGAGGGCATCGACAAGGTCGAGGACCACCTCGGCATCGAGAACCTCTACGAGTCGGCCAACACCCCGCTCATCGGCTACCTCAACAACTCGATCAAGGCCAAGGAGCTCTTCACCCGCGACAAGGACTACGTCGTGATGAACGGCGAGGTCCTCATCGTCGACGAGCACACCGGGCGCATGCTCGCCGGCCGCCGCTACAACGAGGGCATCCACCAGGCCATCGAGGCCAAGGAGGGGGTGAAGATCCAGAACGAGAACCAGACCCTCGCGACGATCACCCTCCAGAACTACTTCCGCATGTACGACACGCTCTCCGGGATGACCGGCACGGCCATGACCGAGGCCTCCGAGCTCAACTCGATCTACGGCCTCGGCGTCGTGCCGATCCCGACGAACATGCCGATGGTGCGCGCCGACCAGGCCGACCTCGTCTACCGCACCGAGGAGGCCAAGTACAAGGCCGTCGTCGACGACATCGTCGAGAAGCACGAGCGCGGCCAACCCGTGCTCGTCGGCACCGTCTCGGTGGAGAAGTCCGAATACCTCTCCGAGCAGCTGCGCCGCCGCGGCGTGCGCCACGAGGTGCTCAACGCCAAGCACCACGACCGCGAGGCCACGATCGTCGCGGATGCCGGTCGCAAGGCTGCCGTGACCGTGGCCACCAACATGGCCGGTCGAGGCACCGACATCATGCTCGGTGGCAACCCCGAGATGGTCGCGATCTCGGTGCTCAAGGAGCGCGGGCTGGACCCGCACGAGACACCCGAGGCCTACGAGGCCGAGTGGGACGCGGCATTCGAGGCGGCCGAGAAGGCGGTGGCCGACGAGCACAACGAGGTCACCGAGCTCGGTGGGCTCTACGTGCTGGGCACCGAGCGCCACGAGTCGCGCCGCATCGACAACCAGCTGCGTGGTCGCTCGGGCCGCCAGGGTGACCCGGGGGAGTCCCGGTTCTACCTCTCCCTCGAGGACCACCTGATGCGGATGTTCAACGCCGGTCTCGTCGACCGCGTGATGACCACCGCCAAGCTCGAGGACGACCAGCCCATCGAGTCCAAGATGGTGAGCCGTTCGATCGCCTCCGCGCAGTCCCAGGTCGAGGCGCAGAACTACGAGATCCGCAAGAACGTGCTGAAGTACGACGACGTGCTCAACCGGCAGCGCACCGTCATCTACGAGGAGCGCCGCCGGGTGCTCGAGGGCGAGGACCTGCAGGAGCAGCTGCGGCACTTCGTCAACGACGTCATCGAGGGCTATGTCGACTCCGAGACCGGCGAGGGCTTCCCCGAGGACTGGGACCTGGACCGGCTCTGGATGGCGATCAAGGGCCTCTACCCCGTGAGCCTGGAGCCCGAGCAGATCGAGGAGGCGGCCGGTGGGCGCAGCGCCCTCACCAGCGAGAAGCTCAAGGAGGAGATCCTCTCCGACGCGCACCACGCCTACGACCAGCGGGAGGCCGCGCTCGGCGAGGAGGTCATGCGCGAGGTCGAGCGGCGCGTGATGCTCTCGGTGCTGGACCGCAAGTGGCGCGAGCACCTCTACGAGATGGACTACCTGCAGGAGGGCATCGGGCTGCGCGCGATGGCCCAGCGCGACCCGCTCGTGGAATACCAGCGCGAGGGCTTCGCCTTGTGGAACACGATGAACGAGGCCGTGAAGGAGGAGTCCGTCGGGCTGCTCTTCCACGTCGACGTCAAGGTCGACGAGCCAGTCCAGGACGCGGCCCCGACCGTGGCGCCGATGCACGTCTCGCAGATGCTCGGTGCGATGGCCGGTGCCCCCCAGGCGATGGCCGCGGTCGAGGACGACGGCATGCCGGTCAGGCACGACCCGCAGCCGGCCACCGTGGGTGCGGGCCCGGCATCCGGCTCGGGCACTGCATCCGGTGCCTCGGAGGAGGCAGCCCCGCGGGTGCAGGTCTCCGGTATCGGGGTCGGACGGCCGCGCACCGACCACCTGCACTACACCGCGCCCACCGAGACCGGTGAGGTCGAGGAGCGCGACGAGGCGGGCCGGCGGGCGGACGACGTCACCGACGAGCAGCTCGCCGGGGCGCGCAAGAACGAGCCCTGCCCGTGCGGCTCGGGGAAGAAGTTCAAGATGTGCCACGGCCGCAGGTGACCCCCGCGTCAACGATCGACCCATAGGTCAGTTTTTTACCGGCACCGACGGCGCGGTCGTCGTGACGCCGCTCGGGTAGGGGTTGTTCGCGACCGCGAGCGTGACGTACAGTTTTCCGTACAGGAGGTCGACGTGAAGACCATGAGCTACACCGAGTCCCGCGCTCGCTACGCCGAGGTGCTCGACGGCGTTGCCAACGACCGCGAGGAAGTCATCATCACCCGCGCCGGGCACGATCCCGTGGTCATCGTCTCGCTCGAGGACTACGAGTCGCTTCGCGAGACGGCGTACCTGATGCGCTCGCCCGCCAACGCGCGACGCCTTCTGGACGCGATGGAGCGCCTGGAGGCCGGCCGCGGCGAGGCGCACGACCTGGTCGACACCGTCTGAGGTGCTGCTCGTCTGGGACGAGAACGCCTGGCAGGACTACCTCTGGTGGCAGGCACAGGACCGCAGGGTCCTCAAGCGGATCAATCTGCTCCTGGAAGACATCCAGCGCAACGGCAACGAAGGCATCGGCAAACCGGAGGCCCTCAAGCACGACGTCGCCGGGTACTGGTCACGGCGCGTCACCGACGAACACCGCCTCGTCTACAAGGTGGTCGATCGCGAGATCCGGATCGCTGCCTGCCGCTACCACTACGGACAGCGCTGACCTGGGGTCAGCCGATCTGCAGGGCGCTGACCCGCCACTTGCCGTCCTGCCCGACCAGCCGCATGGCCACGGCACGCACCCGGTCGCCGTAGCGCACGACGACAGCAGCCTCGGCCACCCCGTCAGCGGGCTCGCAGACCCGCACCCGGATGACCTGGATGCGGTGCCGCCGGGCGGTTCTGCCCTGCGAGCTCCGGCGCGCGACGAGGGCGCCGCGACGGGCGACCACGGCATACACCTCGGGCGTGGTCGAGCGCACGACCTGCGGGGCCGGGCGCACCCCGGTCATCACCTCGAGGATCGCCTGGCCCAGCTGTGCCGCGCAGGCGCTCGGATCGGGGAGGTCGCCGCGGGTGGTGTGCTGGGGACCGAACAGCTGGGCGTCGGACGCCGCGTCGAAGTCGACGGCCAACGCGTCCTGGATGTAGCCGGGGCGGCGGTCCCTGGCCTCCCGGGTGCGCCGCACCGCCTCGGCCAAGGAGACAGCGGGCGGCAGCGACGGATATCGCGGCACGACGTGCAGTGCGCCGGCGCTCATCGTCGGGACCCCTCGGGAGCGAGGAGGACCTGACCGGGCAGCAGGAGGTCGGGGTCGGACCCGATGACTGCGGCATTCGCGGCATACCACCGCGGCCACTCCGCCGCGATCTCGGCGTCGGAAGGGTCGCGGCCGAGGTGGTGAGCAGCGATCGACCACAAGGAGTCGCCCCGATGCACCACGACCTCTCGGCCCGCGTCGTGGCCCCGCGTGCGCCGGTCGGCTGGGGTGACGACGCGCACGTCGGGCTGGGCACGCACCACGGGCGGCTCCGCGACGAAGGGCTCCGGCGTGGGGGTGGGCGCCACAGCCGGGGCCGAGGGGGGCGCGAACCCCGGGTCGGGCAGGGGCGCGAAGCCTGGATCGGGGAGCGCTGCCGCTCCGCCGGGCTGCGCACGTGGCGTGGCAGCGGCCCCCGGGGTGGGCGAGGCGCGGACGCCAATGGCGGCGGCGACCGACGCCCCCGTTGAGGCCATCGACACGGCCGGCGACAGGGCGGCACTCAGGCTGGCGCCGAGCACGACGGCGGCGGCCCGGCGCACGACCAGTGGACTGACGGCGGCTGACGCCCGAGCCGCAGCCCGGCCCACCTCACCCGGCACCTGCGCCAGCGTCTCGAGCAGCATGCCCACGGCGAGCCAGAGCAGAGTCACGAGCGCCAGCGCCGCCACACAGGCGAGCAGCGCCTCGTCCACGCCGATCGGTGACCCTCTGCGCAAGGGGGCGCTCGCCGTCGCCAGCACGCCCCACACCCACGTCCCGACGAGCCACGCGCCCACCGCCGGAAGTGCCACTGCTGACAGCATCCTGACTGCTTTGGTGCCGTTTGATGATGTTTGCATGCACTGAACTGTAAACGCCACCAGTGGATGGCGCAAGAGGACCCGGCCTAGGATTGCTGGATGAGGTGGGACGGTCTCTTCGCAGACCTCGAGGGACAGCTGGCCGCTGAGGAGCGGCGCGAGCTCGACTCCGAGGTCGCGGAGCGCACCCGCCGCGAGCGTGCCCTCGTCGACCTCGCGGGACGGCTCGCGGCCGCTGGTGCGCAGCTGACCCTCACCCTCGATGGCGGGATGTGCGCGGCGGGGACGGTGGCGGACCTCGGCACCGACTGGGTGCTGTTGCGCGCTGGCGCGGGCGCCGTCGCCGGGCGAGAGGTGCTCGTCCCGCTGGTCGGGGTGCTCTCGATCGAGGCGCTGGGTGGGCAGTCCGCCCAGGCGCGCACGGCCCGCCGGTTCGGCCTGGGCTATGCGCTGCGGGCACTGGCACGCGACCGGGCCACGGTCGCGGTCACGCTGCGCGGCGGGTCGTCGGTCATCGGCACGATCGACACCGTCGGCGCCGACCACTTCGACCTGGCCGAGCACCACGAGGGTGAGCTGCGCCGCCGCGAGAACGTGCGGCGCACCCTCACCCTGCCGTTCGCAGCGCTCGTCAGCATCGAGAGTCGCCGCTGACGGATCACCGCGAGAGCGTGCGACGACGGCACCAGCGCCTGGCCAGGACTGGTTTGCACCCAGCTCCGTCAGGTGTGGAGCGGTCGGGCGCGGTGCGTTGCTCAGACCGGGACGGACGATCTCACTGCAGGCTCAGAAAGTGTCATCGAGCGGGTCGCCGCGCGGCCCGCGGTCCACGCGAGCCACAGGAGCAGGAACGCGTTGCCTCCGTGCAGCACACCGACCAGCGGCACGCCGAAGGAGACGAAGGCCAGGAGCACCTGCACGATCACGGCGCCGAAGACGAGCGCCGCCCACCGCACGCCGCCGCTGATGTGGGCGAAGAAGGACAGGGCCAGCAGGACCAACGCGACCAGTGGGACGAGAAACTGGCCGATGATGCTGTGCAGCGCCAGGCCGATCTCGCCGGTGACGCCGCTGGTGTTGTCGCTCAGGGTGGCCTTCGTGAGGTCGTTGCCGTTCTCGACCCACGCTCCCATTCCGAAGAAGCCAAAGGCGAGATCTGCCGCCTGCACGATCACGAGGATCACGATGAGGTAGGCGAGTGCACGGTAGGTGGTTTTCATCTGGAACTCCCTTGCGGCCGTACCGGACCGACGTGGTTGAGAAGGGTGGTGCGCTCACCCGAGCACCGGGAGTGAGGAGGAGCTCGGCTCGTTCCTGATACGAACAGCGTGCCCCTGAGCCGCGCCGTTGTCACGAGGCGGCGGGGGGATCCGGCCGTGGGCTCAGTCCGACGCGGCGTCGGCGGCTTCGGGGGCGTCGCGATCGGCGCGGGTGGTGACGAACTCGCGGGTCTCGGAATACATCCGGGCGATGTAGGCCTCGAGCTCGGTGGTCTCGATCCGCCACTGGCCGCGCCCGCCGACCTTGATCGCGGGAAGGTCCCCCGTGCGCACCAGGGCGTAGGCCTGCGCAGAGGAGACGTCGAGGATCTCGGAGACCTCGGTGAGGGGGATGAACCGTCGTGCCAC
>JBDTDY010000065.1:0-3177 GCA_039922835.1 Ornithinibacter sp. | reverse complement strand
GACCTGCCCGACAGCCTCCGTGACGCCGTGCTGAGGCCGTGGCACCGCCTGAGCCCGCCGGCGCGCGAACTCATCCTGGCACTCGCCGTCGGTGGCGAGGTCGCGGCCGGCCCAGCGCTGCACCGTGCGGCTCGACTGATCGGCATCCCGGCCGCCGAGGCGATCTCGCTGTTGCACGAGGCGGTCGACTGCGGGGTCCTCGACGTCACGCCCGACGGTGACCACTGGTTCCACCATCCCCTCCAGGCCGAGGTCCTGCAGTCCGGGCTCAGCAGTGACGAGCGACGGCTACTGCACACGGCATTTGCCCGGGAGTGCGAGGCGGACCTCGCCAAGGTCGAGGGACCGGCGACGCCGGCCCGTCTCGCGGCGACGTCCGCCATCGCGGGGCACCACTCGCAGGGCGAGCACCCCGATCAGGCCTACCCCTGGACCTTGGCTGCCGCCGGCCTGGCTGACGCGCTCGACGACGGGCCGGCCCTGCTCCTCCTGCTCGGACGCCTCGTCGTGCTACGGGCACAGGTTGACGGTGTCGACGAGTCGCGGATGGACCTTCTCCTCAGACTCTGGCGCGCCGCTGCTCGCGTCGCTGACCACGAAGTCGAGCTGGGCACGATCGAACTGCTGCTCGCCGAGCTCGATGAGGCCGATCACCCCCTCCTCGTCACCGAGCTGCTCGTGCGTCAGGAACACATGAGGTTCTCCACGGGACGGGGGTTCTTTCGGGTCGAGCAGGTCGAGCGCGCTGTGGCCCTGTCAGCGCACGCCGGCAACTCGTGGCAGCACGTCTACGCACTGGCGGAACTGGCGCATGCCTCCCTCTGGGGGGAGCGAAAGGACGCGCTCGAGCTGGCGGATGCCGCGCTGCGTCGGGCCACGGCCCTCGGACACCCCCGCGCACTCGCCTACGCCTGCGCTGGGGCCGCGATGGGCAACGTGTTCTCCGGCTCCCCTGGCGGTGTGGAGCTGGCGGCTCGCGGCGTCGCCGCCGCCGTGGAGGCTGGCGACTGGTGGGCCTTCGTGCACGCCACCTTGTGGGAGGCAAACGCGTCCGGTGCTCCGGTCAGCGCGGCATGCGTCGACGTCGACGAGCGTCGGCGGCACCAGATGGTCGACCTCGGCGCCCCCCACCCCTACCTGGCCTGGCTGTCGGCGTGCGAGGCGTTAGGCCGGCTCCTGAGGGGCGATTGGCGCGGATGCACCGATCTCCTCCGGGTCGCGCTCGGCTCAGATCCTGGTGGCGCCGCCGATGCCTTGGCGCGCCTGTCGGCGGCCCACGTGGCCGTGCTCCAAGGGCGCCAGCACGAAGCCGAGGACCATCTGACCCGGTCCGACGAGCTCTTCGCCGAGACCACCAACTTCCTTGCGTTCGAGTTCGACGCCGTCCGGGCGCTGGTGCGACTGGGGGCCGGCGACCCCGAGGGCGCCTATGCGGCCGCGATGGCCGGCGCAACCTCACCCGGGGCACCACCCACGATGTGCGAGCAGCTCTGCCCCCTGTCAGCTCGGGCCCTGGCCGACCTCGCAGATCTCGCCCGCGAGCGCGGGGAACCTGTCGAGCCGGTGCTCGCTCGCCTCGCCTCCCTCGTCGAACGGTTCCCTCACGTCATCGCCGACTCCGCCTTCCTGTCAGCGGACTACCAGGCTCAGCTCGAGGCTCTCGACGCCCTCTACGCAGCCGAGGTCGCGCGGGCTCGGCTGGCCCCTGACGCGGCCGACCGATGGGAGGTGGCGACCGATCTGCTCGACGGCACCCTCCCTTGGGACGCGGCCTACGCGGCATACCGGCAGGCCGAGGCGATCGTCGTCGGTGGTGAGCGACCCCGCCAAGGAGCCGCCGCCGTGGTGCGCCGCGCTCACGCGCTCGCGAGCGAGCTCCGGGCCGAGCCCCTGCTCCGAGAGGTGACAGGGCTGGCCCGGTCAGCGCGCATCCCACTCGACGTCGTGGGCGACGGCGGGTCTGGGTCTGGCGACGGACGCCTGCAGGGGCTGACGGGACGGGAACGAGAGGTCCTCGACCACGTCGTGGCAGGCCGCACCTACGGCGAGATCGCGCGGGCCCTGTTCGTCAGCGAGAAGACGGTGAGCTCACACGTGTCGAACCTGCTGCGCAAGACAGGGACGACCAACCGCTACGACCTGGCCCGGTTGGCGCGTCATTCCACGGCATCGGCTCCGGAGTGACGGGAGAGCACCCCGAGTCGGGTCGACTCCGCCGCACGGTCATCCTCGTGGCGGGGCTCAACCTGGTCGGCTTCGCGGTCGAGGTGAGCGTGGCCCTCGCCATCGGGTCGGTGGCCCTGTTCGCCGACTCCGTCGACTTCCTCGAGGACACCTCGATCAACCTGCTCATCGCCCTGGCGCTCGGCTTCCCCCTGGCTCGGCGGGCAGCGGCAGGGCGACTGCTGGCCGGCATCATCCTCCTTCCCGCCCTCGCCGCCGGGTGGCAGGCGATCTCCAAGATCGGCGACCCGGTGGCGCCGGACGTCACCGCGCTGCTGCTCACCGCGGCATTCGCAGCACTGGTCAACGCCACCTGCGCCGTCCTGCTGACGAGGGTGCGCCACCACGCGGGCTCGCTGAGCGCGGCCGCCTACCTGTCCGCGCGCAACGACGTCGCGGTCAACCTCGCCATCATCGTCATGGCAGGCGTCACCGCATGGACCGGCTCCGGATGGCCCGACATCGCCCTCGGTCTGGTGATCGTCGCACTCAACGTGACAGCCGCGAGGGAGGTGTGGGCGCTGGCAGGCGAGGAACGCCTGGCGGCACGGGCGCTCGCCGGCGAGGACCTCGACTGACGCGCGGCCTCGACCCTGCCGGTGCGCCGGTTCACCCACACCACCCCAGGGGCCATGTTTTGTCGCGAACCTCACGGATCTGGGAACGATCGTGCAAGGATCGTGCGCGATGGACAGACGCGCGGCACACCAGCATCCGGCATCCTCTTGAGCACCCACCTCATCGACGGTGGTGAACGCGCTTGCGGGGAGCTGCTCATCGTGCTGGCAGCTCGCGCCCGACAGCTCTCCCCCGGGAGCCTGATCCGGCTCCTCGCGAGCGACCCGGCCGCCCCCCTCGACGTGCCGGCGTGGTGCCACCTGACCGGTCACTCCTACCTCGGCCGCGGCACCGACGGCGCAGCTCGCCCCTACTACGACATCCAGACGGCGGTCG
>JBDTDY010000064.1:0-3761 GCA_039922835.1 Ornithinibacter sp. | reverse complement strand
GTGGAGCGCCGGTCCATGGCTTCGCGGGCGAAGGCAGCGTCGTCGTGGGCGGCGATGGCCTGGCGCTCGAGGCGCGGCCGGCCCTGCTCGTCGTAGGTGCCGAGACCGGTTCCGTCGGGGTTGCGCTCTGACTGCACCGCCAGGCTGTCGGAGGCACCGACCAGCCAGAAGGTCGCTGACACCCGGGTGCGTCCGGCGGTGAGGCCGAAGAGTCGGCACATGCCCCCACCATAGGCACGCCACGAGCTTTGGCATGCTGGGGTGATGAGCGACTTTCTCGACGTGCCCGTCACCGACCTCGCCGACGATGCCGTCGTGCTCGACATCCGCGAGCAGCAGGAGTGGGACCAGGGCCACGCGCCGGGCGCCATCCACATCCCGATGAGCCAGCTGCCCGAGCGGGTCGATGAGCTCGCCCCGTTCCTCGACTCGACGGATCCGCTCGTCATCACGTGCCGGTCGGGCGGTCGCGTGCAGCGGGTCATGCCCTGGCTGGAGCAGCAGGGCTACGACGTGGCCAACATGGCAGGCGGGATGCGGGCGTGGCACGCCCAGGGGAAGCCGATGGCTGCGGGCGAGGGCGTCGACCCGAGCATCACCTGAGCCGGCCCCGGTTCGGGTCCACGACCGGCGCCGGGTGGTGCAGGTCGAACGCAGGGCGCTCGGAGCGGATCCGCGGCAGGGAGTCGAAGTTGTGGCGCGGCGGGGGACAGGACGTCGCCCACTCCAGGGACCCACCCCATCCCCAGGGGTCATCGGTGTGCACCAGCGGGGCGCTCCGCCAGGTGTGCCACACGTTGTAGGCGAAGGGCAGCATCGAGAGGCCGAGCAGGGCAGCCCCCGAGCTGGAGATGATGTTGCCGGTCTGGAAGCCGTCCTCGGGGAGGTAGTCGGCGTAGCGACGCGGCATCCCCTGCATGCCCAGCAGGTGCTGCACCAGGAAGGTGATCTGGAAGCCCAGGAACAGCATCCAGAAGTGCACCTTGCCCAGGCGCTCGTCGAGCATCCGACCGGTCAGCTTGGGCCACCAGAAGTAGAAGCCGGCGAACATCGCGAAGACGACGGTGCCGAAGACGGTGTAGTGGAAGTGGGCCACGATGAAGTAGGTGTCGGTGACGTGGAAGTCCAGGGCCGGGCTCGCGATGATGATGCCCGTCAGGCCGCCGAACAGGAATGTCACGAGGAAGCCGATGGACCAGAGCATCGGCGTCGACAGGTCGATCTTGCCGCCCCACATGGTGCCGATCCAGTTGAAGAACTTGATGCCGGTGGGCACCGCGATGAGCATCGACATGATGGCGAAGAACGGCAGCAGCACCTGCCCGGTGCCATACATGTGGTGGGCCCACACCGAGACGGACAGGGCCGCGATGGAGATGGTGGCGATGACCATCGTGGTGTAGCCGAAGACCGGCTTGCGCGAGAAGACCGGGATGATCTCGGTGATGATGCCGAAGAAGGGCAGCGCGATGATGTAGACCTCCGGGTGCCCGAAGAACCAGAAGATGTGCTGCCAGAGCATCGCGCCGCCGCTGCTGGAGTCGAAGATGTGGGCCCCGAGCCGCCGGTCGGCCCCGAGGCCGAGCAGGGCAGCCGCCAGGGGCGGGAACGCGATGAGCACCATGATCGAGGTGATCAGCACGTTCCAGGTGAAGATCGGCATCCGGAACATCGTCATGCCCGGCGCGCGCATGCACAGGATCGTCGTGATGAGGTTGACGGCGCCGAGGATGGTGCCGAAGCCTCCGAGCGCGAGCCCGAACACCCAGAGGTCGCCGCCGAGCCCGGGGCTGTGGACGGCATCGGACAGGGGCGCGTAGCCGGTCCAGCCGAATGCGGCCGCGCCGCCAGGGGTGAGGAAGCCGGCAGCAGCGATGAGACCGCCGAAGACGTAGAGCCAGTAGGCAAACATGTTCAGCCGCGGGAACGCGACGTCGGGAGCCCCGATCTGCAACGGCATGATCGCGTTGGCGAACCCTGCGAACAGGGGTGTTGCGAAGAGCAGCAGCATGATCGTGCCGTGCATCGTGAAGAGCTGGTTGTACTGCTCGGGGTTGTCCACGATCTGCAGCCCGGGCTCCACCAGCTCGGCGCGCATCAGCAGGGCCATGACGCCGCCGAGGAGGAACCACACGAACGAGGTGACGAGGTAGAGGTTGCCGATGACCTTGTGGTCGGTGGAGGTGAGCCACCCCACCACACGCTTCCCGTGCGGGATGGGCGCCCGGGGGGGCGGAGCGAGCGAGGAGAGCGGCTCGGTCGCGGTCGGTGAGGTGGTGCTCGGTCGCTCGATGGTGGCCATGGCGTGCAGGTCGCCTCCAACCTTCCATCTGGACGGTGTTTAGAGAATTACCGTACTCTTTATCTGGTCGACCCGACAGGGGTCGCAACCCCATCGGGAGAGGAGGGCCATGACCTACGTGATCGCGCAGCCCTGCATCGACATCGTCGACCGGGCCTGTGTCGAGGAGTGCCCCGTCGACTGCATCTACGAGGGCAGCCGTGCCCTCTACATCCATCCAGACGAGTGCGTCGACTGCGGTGCCTGTGAGCCCGTCTGCCCGGTGGAGGCGATCTACTACGAGGACGATCTGCCCTCGCAATGGGGCGAGTTCACGGTCGACAACGCGGAGTTCTTCACCGAGGTGCTGCCCGGCGCCACCGATCCACTCGGGTCTCCCGGAGGCGCCGCCAAGCTCGGAGCGCTGGGCGCCGACACCCCGCTCGTGGCCGGGTGGCCCGCCCCGGACGCATGACACCGCGCCCGGTGACGCCCGCTGCCGACGTCCATGCGGTGCTCGCGGCGCCGATGCGACGACGGCTCCTGGCCCACCTCGCGTCGGTGGGTTCCTCCCTCGATGTCCACGAGCTGGCGGCCGAGGTCGGCCTGCACACGTCGACCGTCCGGTTCCACCTCGAGACCCTGCGTAGCGCGGGTCTCGTCGAGCGGACCGAGGTGAGTGGCGTCGCACGACAGGACGCCGTTGGTCGGCCCAGGACCGGGTATGCGGTGGCGCGCCCGGTGCGGTCCGAGGCCGACTACGAGGAGCTGGCGCGACGACTTGTTGCTGGCCTCGGTGACACGCCCGACGCGCGGGACGCCCGGGCGGAGGGTGTGGGCGCGGCATGGGGGCGAGAGCTGGCAGCCACCGCGACCCCGGACGAGGCTCCTGTGTTGGCCGACGTGGCCGTCCGCCGCACCGTGCAGATGCTCGACGAGCTGGGTTTTCGGCCCGCCGAGCTCGACGACCCGGGCCCCGGCATCCGGATCGCCTTGCACGGCTGCCCGTTCCGCGCGGTGGCTCGGGACAACCCCGAGGTCTGCGCCCTCCACCGCGGGCTCCTCACGGCGACCCTGGAGTCGATGGGCAGCCCGCTGACCGGTCGGCTCCTCCCCCTCGTGGAACCGGAGCTCTGCATGGTGCACCTGGACGCCGCGGGCTGACCGTCGCTACGACGTCCTCGAGAGCACGAGCCCGATCGGGATGCTCACGAGGAGCACGAGCACCAGGACCAGGAACAGGATGCGGTGCCACCGTGGGCCGGGGCCGGGCGTGCGAACCGAGGCGATGACGAGAGCCAGGGTGATCACCAGCAGGATGCCGCCGACGTCCACCAGCAGGGCAGGACCGACGAGCGTCCCGATGAGGACCAAGGCGCCCCCCACGTTCCAGGCGAGGAGCTCGGTGAGCAGCACCGGGCGCGAGGGCGGCGTGCCGGCGAGCAGGGCCTGTCCCAGCGCGAGTGCGATCTGCCCGAGA
>JBDTDY010000063.1:0-5004 GCA_039922835.1 Ornithinibacter sp. | reverse complement strand
CGTCGAGTGAACAGAACACGCCGTCGGCGCTCCGACGCACGCGGCGCGGTCTGTTCACTCGACGGGGTTGGGTCGGGAGGAGAGATCATGTCAGGACATTAAGTTGACAGCATGACGCGCTCCCACGAGGATGGGACCCCACCCGTCCACGACTCGCACCACGGAGCCCCATGAGCCTGACCTCGCTGCTCCAGGACCGCGTGGTGCTCCTCGTCGGTGGCACGGCCGGGTTGGGCGAAGGCATCGCCCGCGCTGCCGCTCGTGAGGGCGCCCACGTCGCCGTCGCGGGGCGTCGACCGGAGCGGGCCGAGTCCCTCGCCGCCGAGCTTCGCGCGGCCGGGTCGCCGTCGCTCGCGATCACGTGCGACGTCGCGGATGCCGCGAGCGCGTCCGCCGCCGTCGCCTCCACCGTCGAGCACTTCGGCCGGATCGACGCGCTGGTCAACTGCGCCGGCCTGACGACCCGGGGCACCTTGCTCGACACCACCCCGGAGCTCTTCGACGCGCACATCGCCACGAACCTGCGCGGCCCGTTCTTCACGATGCAGGCGGCGGTGGCCGACATGGTGGGGCGCAAGGCCCCAGGCAGCATCGTCAACATCATCTCGACCACGCACCTCGGTGGGCAGCCGTACCTCGCGCCCTACGCGGCATCCAAGGCCGGGCTCGCAACCCTCACCCGCAACGCCGCCTACGCCCACCGCTGGGACCGCATCCGGATCAACGGCCTCGACATCGGGTGGACCGAGACCGAGGGTGAGGACGCCGTCCAACGGCGCTTCCACGGGGCAGGTGACGACTGGGTCGCCATTGCCGCCGCCAGCCTGCCGATGGGCAAGCTGGGCCAGGTCGACGAGATCGCCGACATGGTCGTCTTCCTCCTCTCCGACCGGAGTGGAGTCGTCACGGGCTCGGTCATCGACTGGGACCAGAACATCCAGGGATGTCACGACTGATGCGCATCGGACTCATCGGCCTCGGCCGGATCGGCGCCTTCCACGCCGACACCCTCGCTGCCCTCGACCACGTCGACGAGCTCCTCGTCACCGACCCGGTCGATGCTGCCGTCGACGCGGTGACGGCTCGGATCGGCAAGGCCACCCGCGCCGACTCCCCCGAAGCGCTCCTCGCCGCGGGGGTCGACGGTGTCGTGATCGCGGCGGCCACCGCCGCCCACGCCGAGCTGCTGCTCGCCTCGGTCGACCGCGGCATCCCGACCTTCTGCGAGAAGCCGATCGCCGGGTCAGCGGCAGAGGCCGTGGCCGTGCGTGACCGGCTCGTGGGCTCCGGCGTGCCGGTCCAGATCGGTTACCCCCGCCGGTTCGACCCGGCATTCGTGGCGGCCCGCGATGCCGTGCGCTCCGGTCAGCTGGGCCGTGTCCACACGGTGCGCTCGACGACGCTGGACCCGGCCCCACCGCCGGCGGCCTACCTGGCCGGCTCGGGCGGGATCTTCCGCGACTGCTCGGTCCACGACTTCGACGCCATCCGTTGGGTCACCGGGCGCGAGGCGGTCGAGGTCTGTGCCGTCGGCTCGGTCGACCCCGACGCGCCCGCAGAGCTCTACGCCGACAACGGCGACTGGTCGACCGTGTCGGTGCTCATCACCCTGGACGACGGCACGATCGGGGTCGTGTCGAACAGCCGCACCAACGCCCGTGGCTACGACGTGCGCCTCGAAGTGCACGGCGTGCTCGATGCCGTCGCGGCCGGCCTCGACGAGGGCCTCCCCCTGCGCTCGACCCAGCCCGGCATCACCTGGCCGACAGGGCCCGCGCACACCTTCTTCATGGACCGCCTGGCCGAGGCCTTCCGCCGTGAGCTCGCGACGTTCTGTGAGGTCGTCGCGGGCAGGACGGCGTCGCCGTGCACCATCGAGGACGCGATGGGCACGGCCTGGATCGCCGAGGCCGCGACGCTGTCCGCCCGCGAGGGGCGCCCGGTGCGCATCGACGAGGTCGCCCGCTAGGGCCTGCTCGCCCGGTCACCCGATGGACACGGGTGCGGTCGTCCGCCGTGCGACCAGGGTGGGAGCGAGCCGGGTCTGCGGCGCCCCCGGCTCCTCACTGTCGAGCCGGCCACACAGGTGTGCCGCCGCCCGGGTGCCCAGCTCCTGCAGGGGCTGGGCCACCGTGGTCAGGCTGATCGGCCGGATGCCGGCGAGCCGGGTGCCGTCGTAGCCGACCACCGAGACGTCCTCCGGCACGGACAGCCCGCCATCGACCACCGCAGCCATCGCCCCCATCGCCGCGAGGTCGTTGACGACGAACAGGGCGGTCGGCCGCTCAGCGAGCTCGAGCGCCTCTTGGGCTCCGCGGTAGCCGCCGTCCTCGGTGAACGACCCGGCGAGGACGACCGAGGCCTGGCCCAGGCCGTGCCGGTGCATCGCCTCGCGGTAGCCGCGACGCCGGTCCCGGGCGACGGTGCTCGACCCGCCAGCGACGAAGGCGATGCGTTCGTGGCCGAGTGAGACCAGGTGGTCGACCGCGAGCCCGGCGCCCGCGACGTCATCGTTGCTCATCGACGCGAGGTGGGGGATGCCGTGGTGCTCGCTGCCGATGATCACCGCCGGGCAGTCGGCGGTGATCGCCTGGTCGGCCCCGTCGGGGAGACGGTGCCCGACGGCGATGATCCCCTCGACCCGGAACTCCAGGAGCTTCTCGAGCTCGGCTCGCTCGGCCGCGGCGTCCTCGCCACCGACGACGAGGATGGTGCGGTAGTCACGGCGCCGAGCCTCGGCCTGCACCGCGTCGACGACGTCGGCGGTGATGGGGTTGTGCAGGTCCAGGACGAACACGCCGATCGTGCGCGTGCGGTGCGCCCCCAGGGCGTGGGCAGCGGCGTTGCGCCGATAGCCCAGCTCCTCGGCCGCTGCGAGGATCGCCTCGCGCGTCTCGGGCGCGACGCGGGGGGCGTTCTGCAGGGCCAGGGAGACCAGCGACTTGGAGACACCGGCCCGCGCGGCGACGTCACGGATGGTGGGCCGGGCCACCTGCCCCGCGCGCCCGGGCTCCGGGGCCCCCCCGGCCGTCATCACACGCCGCGGCGTTGGTCGACCCGACCCGCCTCGGACGCCGTCCGGGCCTCGCGCACGCTCTCGAGCTCGCTGACCTCGGGCACGCCGACCTCCCAGAAGAGGCCGCTCTCGGTCCAGTCGGACTCGCGCACGTCGACGACGATGACGCTGGTGCGGTCGTGCTCTCGCGCCGCGTCGACGGCGGCCTCCAGCTCGGCGATCGAGCCGGCCCTGGTCGCATGGGCGCCGAGCGAAGCGGCGTGCGCGACGAAGTCGACCCGCACGTCGGACCCGGGGCCGGTGGAGTCGCGCAGCATGTTGTTGTAGGAGTTGCCCCCCTGGTTCCTCTGGAGCCGCTCGATCACCGCGAAGCCGCCGTTGTCACAGACGATGACGACCATCTTCTTGCCCGAGAGCACCGAGGAGTAGATCTCGCTGTTGAGCATGAGGTAGGAGCCGTCACCGACGAGCGCGAACACCTCGCCGCCGCTCTCCTCGCGGGCGAAGGCCGCCCCCCAGGCACCGGCGATCTCGTATCCCATGCAGGAGAAGCCGTATTCGCAGTCGAAGCTCGCGACCGCCCGGCTCAGCCAGTGCACGTTGACCTCTCCCGGAAGACCTCCGGCGGCTGCCACGACATAGTCCTCGGCGCGCGCCCGACGGTGCACCGCCCCGACGACCTGGGCGTAGCTCAGCGGCTGGGCGCCATCGTCGGCGACCCTCGAGGCGACGAACTCGAGCAGCCGCTCCTGCAGCGCGGCGCCGCGATCGGTCCACTCCTGCGGGGCGGACCACTCCCCGAGCAGGGCGGACAGCTCCACCAGGCTCTCGCGCGCGTCGCCGACCACGGGCGTCGAGCGGTGCTTGGTGGCGTCAAAGCGCGCCGTGTTGAGGGCCACGATGCGGGCGTCGCGCTCGAAGAGGGTCCAGGACCCGGTGACGAAGTCGTTGAGACGGGTGCCCACGGCGATCACCACGTCGGCAGCGGCGCACGCCTCGTTGGGTTCGGCGGCGCCGGTGACCCCGATCGGTCCGGCATACCTCGGGTGGTCGGCGAGCAGCGAGGACTTGCCGGCGACGGTCTCCACCACCGGGATGCCGTGTCGCTGAGCGAAGTCCGCCAGCTCGGCCTCCGCGAGGGAGTAGTGCACGCCACCACCGGCGATCAGCACGGGGCGCTCGGCGCCGCGCAGGGCTGCAGCGGCCGCCACGAGCTCCTCCCGGTCGGCGCGAGGGCAGGGCACCCGGTGCACGACCGGCTCGAAGAAGCTCTCCGGGTAGTCGTAGGCGGTCGCCGCCACGTCCTGGGGCAGCCCGAGGAAGACGGGTCCGCAGTCGGCGGGGTCGAGCAGGGTGCGGGTCACCTGCGGTAGCGAGGTGAGGAGCTGAGCGGGGTGGGTGATCCGGTCCCAGTAGCGGACGACTGGACGGAAGGCGTCGTTGACGGTCGTCGTGGGGTCGCCGAAGTGCTCGACCTGCTGGAGCACAGGGTCCGGGAGGCGTGAGGTGAAGGCGTCACCGGCAATGAACAGCGCTGGGAGCCGGTTCGCCATGGCGACGCCCGCCGCGGTGACCATGTTGGTCGCGCCGGGGCCGATCGAGCTGGTCGCGACCATGACCTGGCGTCGCCGGGTCGCCTTGGCGAAGGCGACCGCGGCCAGGCCCATGCCCTCCTCGGTCTGGCCGCGCCAGACGGGGATCTCGTCGCGGTGCTGCTCCAGGGCATGGCCCAGGCTCGTCACGTTGCCGTGGCCGAAGATCGCGAACACGCCGGGATAGAACGGAAGCTCGCGGCCGTCGACCTCTGTGCGCTGAGCGACGAGGTAGCGCACGAGCGCCTCTGCGGTGGTGATGCGCACGGTGGTCATCGGGTGCTCTCCTTCAGGTCCTGGACGGTCTGCCAGCCGCGGCTCTGCCACGAGTCGATGAGGGCCTGCTGGACGCTCACGACGTCCACCGCCTCGGAGAACCCGGGGCTGAACCGGCTT
>JBDTDY010000062.1:0-4264 GCA_039922835.1 Ornithinibacter sp. | reverse complement strand
ACCCTGGTCGCTGCTCCGGGCGCCGCGCCGACGGTGGTGCTGGGCGCGACCGCCGAGGAGCCCGCACCGACCGAGGCGGGGCGCACCGTCGTCGACACCGGTCGCGGGGCACTGGTGCGAGCGGTGTCCGGCCCGGTGCTCAGCAAGGGTCCGGTCCTGGCCGTGGACCAGACGGCGACCGCGTATGCCGTGGCCGACGCCGACACCGAGGTCCTCGCTCGCCTCGGCTACGCGAGCGATGACGTCACACCGGTCCCCCAGGCCTGGGCGTCGCTGTTCCGCGCCGGACCGGTGATCGGCACGGAGGCGGCGCAGACCGTCGTCTCCGGAGGGTCATGAACCGTCCGGGGGCTCGCGGCGCCGGGGCCATCGCCGTGGTGTCGCTCACCGGCATCCTTCTCAGCGGCGCCTCCCCCGCCTCCGCGACGCAGACCGGCGCCCCTGCCGCCACCGCGGCGTGCGAGGAGGGGAAGACGCAGTACGTCACCGACACGCCCACCGCGTTGGTGCGCCTGGGAGCCCGGGAGGCCTGGACCATCGCCACCGGGGCGGGGGTCACCGTTGCCGTGGTCGACTCCGGGGTCGCCGACGCCAACGCGCACTTCCCCGACGGCGTCGTACTGCCAGGCACCTCCTTCGTCGGCGGTTCCGCCCGCCGCGACCCGCTCACCCACGGCACCGCCGTCGCCGGCACCATCGCCGCCCGCTCCATCGGGAGCCGCTCCGGCGTCGAGGGTCTCGCCCCCGGCTCCCGGATCCTGCCCGTGAAGGTCGTCCCCGAGGAACAACGCGGAGACGGTGAGGAGATCTCCGTCGCCGACGTCGCGAACGGCATCCGGTACGCCGCCGACAACGGCGCCCAGGTCATCAACGTCTCGCTCAGCACGAGTCGCGACGACCCGCGCCTGAAGGCAGCCGTCGAGCACGCCACGGCCAAGGGCTCCCTCGTCGTGGCATCGGCCGGCCACCGCCGCACGGAGGAGGACCCGCGCACGGGGCGGCGATACCCCGCGGCCTACCCGCAGGTGCTCGCGGTCGCCGCCACCGACAACGACGACCGGGTCACCGATGACTCGCTCCACGGCCCCCACGTCGACATCGCGGCGCCCGGCCGGGACGTCCTGACCACGTGGGGGGCCTGGGGCGACTGCTACCTCAGCCAGGACGGGGAGTCGACGAGCTATGCGGCCGGCTACGTCAGCGCCGCGGCGGCCCTGGTCGTGCAGCGCTTCCCCACCGACGGGCCAGCACGGTGGAAGCACCGCCTGGAGGCGACCGCGTCGCGGGACCGCCGGGATGCCCGCGACGACACGGCCGGATGGGGTCTGGTCCAGCCCGTCGAGGCGCTCACCGCCGTGCTCGACCAGAGCATCGCCGGCCCCCTCGCCCCGGGGGCCACACCCGCCCCCAGCGCCACCGTGGAAGCCGCGAAGGTCGCCGTCGGCCCGATGCCGGACCTGGGCGAGCGGGACCGTCGTGAGGTGGTCTGGGTCGTCGTGGCGGCGGGCACCGCCGCGCTGGCGCTCGCGCTCGCTCGGCTCGCGCGCAGGCGGCCACGCGCCTGAACCCGGGTGAGCGCACCCCGCTCGGTCTGGGAGGATGTGCGGCATGACCGAGCACCTCTCCTCATCCTCCGCTGCCCCCATCCCGGACCGGCCCTCCCTCGAGGGCCTGGAGGACAAGTGGGCCGCGGTGTGGCAGGAGCAGGACACCTACGCCTTCGATCGCGAGGCTGCGCTGGCAGGCCCCCGCTCCCAGGTGTTCTCCATCGACACCCCACCCCCCACGGCCAGTGGGTCGCTGCACATGGGTCACGTCTTCAGCTACACCCACACCGACTGCATGGCCCGCTACAAGCGCATGCAGGGGTTCAACGTCTTCTACCCGATCGGCTGGGACGACAACGGGCTGCCCACCGAGAAGCGGGTCCAGAACTACTACGGGTTGCGCGGCGACGCCACGCTCCATCACGACCCCGACTTCGAGCCGCCGTTTCGTGGTGACGCCAAGAGCACCAAGGCGGCCGACGAGATGCCGATCAGCCGGCAGAACTTCATCGAGCTGTGTGATGAGCTGACCGTCAAGGACGAGGAGGCCTTCGAGTCCCTCTTCCGCCGGATCGGGCACAGCTACGACTGGTCGATCTCCTACCGCACCATCGATGACCACTCCCGCGCCACCGCCCAGCAGGCCTTCCTGCGCAACCTCGCTCGCGGCGAGGCCTACCAGGCCGAGGCCCCGGGGCTGTGGGACGTGACGTTCCAGACCGCCGTGGCACAGGCCGAGCTGGAGGCGCGGGACTACCCCGGGCACTACCACCGGGTCGCCTTCCACGGCGCCGACGGCCCGGTGCACATCGAGACGACCCGACCCGAGCTCATCCCGAGCTGTGTCGCGCTCATCGCCCACCCCGACGACGAGCGCTACCAGCCGCTCTTCGGCACCACCGTGCGCACCCCGCTCTTCGACGTCGAGGTGCCGGTGCTGGCCCACCGCGGCGCCGAGATGGACAAGGGTGCCGGCATCGCGATGTGCTGCACCTTCGGCGACCTCACCGACGTGATCTGGTGGCGCGAGCTGCGCCTGCCCACCCGCTCGGTCGTGACCCGCTCGGGTCGCTTCCAGGGCGAGCTGCCCTCGTGGCTGGCCGACTCCCCCGGTGCCGACCTGTATGCCGGTGGGCTGGCCGGGAAGACCGCCTTCAGTGCCCGTGAGGCCGTCGTCACCGCCCTGCGGGAGTCCGGCGACCTCGACGGCGAGCCCACCGCGACCCAACGCAAGGCCAACTTCTACGAGCGCGGCGAGAAGCCACTCGAGATCGTCACGTCGCGGCAGTGGTACATCCGCAACGGCGGCCGCGACGCCGACCTCAATGCCGCCCTCGTCGCCCGCGGCGGCGAGATCGACTTCCACCCCGCCTTCATGCGTTCGCGCTACACCAACTGGGTCGCCGGCCTGAACGGCGACTGGCTCGTCTCCCGCCAGCGCTTCTTCGGCGTGCCGATCCCGGTCTGGTACCCCCTCGACGCCGACGGTGAGCCCGACCACGACAACCCCATCGTGCCGGCCGAGACCGACCTCCCGGTCGACCCGGCAGCGAACCCGCCGACCGGCTGGAGCGAGGACCAGCGAGGCGTTCCGGGCGGTTTCGTCGGGGACCCCGACATCTTCGACACGTGGGCCACGTCCTCGCTGTCCCCGCAGATCGCCGCGGGCTGGCGCAACGCCGACGGCACGGGATCGGACCCCCTGTTCGACAAGGTCTTCCAGATGGACGTGCGGCCCCAGGGCCACGACATCATCCGCACCTGGTTGTTCTCCACGGTCGTGCGGGCCCACTTCGAACACGGTTGTGTGCCATGGCAGCACGCAGCGATCAGCGGGTGGATCCTGGACCCCGACCGCAAGAAGATGAGCAAGTCCAAGGGCAACGTGGTCACCCCCGAGGACGTCGTGAAGGAGCACTCGGCCGACGCGATCCGCTACTGGGCGGCCAGCGGGCGGCTCGGCGCCGACGCGGCCTACGACGTCGGTCAGATGAAGGTGGGTCGACGGCTCGCCATCAAGGTGCTCAACGCGAGCAAGTTCGCGCTGTCCTTCGGCGAGGTCGAGGGCGACCTCGCGGCCCGCGTGACCGACCCGCTCGACCAGGCGCTCCTCGCCGGGCTGCGCGACGTCGTGGCGCGGGCCACGGCCGGCTTCGAGGCATGGGACTTCACCAAGGCCCTCGAGGTCACCGAGTCCTGGTTCTGGAGCTTCTGCGACGACTACCTCGAGCTCGTCAAGGACCGGGCCTACGGCTCCAGGGGCGAGGAGGGTGCCGCGAGCGCCCGCGCGACGCTGCGGCTCGCCCTGGACGTGGCCCTGCGGCTCTTCGCGCCGATGCTCCCGTACGTCACCGAGGAGGTCTGGTCCTGGACGCACGAGGGATCGGTGCACCGCGCGGCCTGGCCGACGGCGGCCGAGCTGCCCTCCGGTGGCGACGCGAGCATGGTGGGCGTGGTCGGCTCGGCCCTCGCGACGATCCACAAGGCGAAGTCGGAGGCGAAGGTGGGGATGCGGGCCGAAGTGCCCTCGATGACCCTCCTCGGCCCGGACGAGTCGCTCACCCTGGTGCGCACCGCCGAGGCGGACCTGCGTGCGGCCGGCAAGCTCACCGGCATCCTGGACTACGTCACTGCGCAGGAGATCGGCGCCCGCGACGTCGAGCTCGTCGCCGTCGCCAAACCGACCGCCTGACCCCGCCCCCCTCTCACCCGTCGAA
>JBDTDY010000061.1:0-8443 GCA_039922835.1 Ornithinibacter sp. | reverse complement strand
GCTTCCAGGTCGTCAGTGACACACACGGGCACGGTCGCGACCGTGTCGAATCCGGCCATCGGGTCCCCCGGCTCACCCGCGTTCGCCGCGAGACGCCCTTGCCGCACGGCGTCGAACTGCTCGGTGCAGTGCTCCGGCGAGAGGAACACCGCGAGCCAGCCATCGGCCACCTCACCAGCGAGTCGCAGGTTGCGGGGCCCCACCGCCGCGAGGTAGATCGGCAGGTCTGGCCGCGGGGGGTGGATGGTGAGTCGCAGCGGTTTGCCCGCGCCGCCCGGCAGCGGGAGCGTGAAGTGCTCACCGGCATACTCCACGGCCTCCCGGCGCAGGGCCATCCGCACGATCTCGACGTATTCACGGGTGCGCGCCAGCGGGCTCGCAAAGGGCACGCCGTGCCACCCCTCGCTCACCTGCGGCCCGGAGACCCCAAGCCCGAGGTGGAAGCGTCCGCCCGAGAGCTGGTCCAGCGTCGCCGCCGTCATCGCCGTCATGGCGGGGGTGCGCGCCGGGATCTGCATGATGCCGGCGCCGAGCCCGATCGTGGTGGTGCTGGCGCCCAACCAGGCGAGCACCGTCGGTGCGTCCGACCCGTAGGCCTCGGCGACCCACGCGCAGGAGTACCCGAGCCGTTCGGCTTCCCGCACCGTGTCGACCGTGCTCGTGCCCAGTCCCATACCCGCATAACCGCAGGTGATCGCCAGCCGCATGGCGACAACCTACCCACACCGCTGCCGATAGGGTTCCCCGCATGCTGACCCGCCGCCTGGGGGCCTCCGGGCTGTCCGTCTCCCGACTGGCCCTCGGCACGATGACCTGGGGCACCCGCACCACCCCAGAGGATGCTGCTGACCTCCTCACCTCCTTCCGCTCGGCGGGCGGCACCTTGGTCGACACCGCCCACGGGTATGCCGGCGGCGCGGCGGAAGAGCTGCTCGGTGACCTCCTCGCGGGGCCGGACCGCGACGAGGTGGTGCTGCTGACGAAGGCGGGGATCAGCCGCGCCACGGGGACCCGGGTGGTCGACTGCTCCCGGCGGGCGATGATGGCCCAGCTCGAGACCTCGCTGCGCCGGATGCGCACCGACCACGTCGACGTCTGGCTCGCCCACACCTGGGACGAGCACACTCCCATCGAGGAGACGGTGAGCGCACTGGTGTGGGCGGCGGAGTCGGGGCGCGCGCGGTATGTCGGGGTCTCCAACCACGTCGGGTGGCAGGCGGCGCGCACGATGTCGCTGCTCGCTGATGCCGGGGTGCCCCTGGTGGCGAACTCCGTGGAGCTCAGCCTGGTGTCCCGCTCGCCCGAGCACGAGCTCGTCGACGCCGCGGTCGCCCTCGGTTTCGGGCTGCTCCCGTGGTCACCCCTGGGGCGAGGGGTGCTTGCCGGGCGCTATCGATCGGGCGTGGCCGCGGACTCGCGGCTGGCCTCGGAGGAGTTCGCCGCCTTTGCGGGCCGCCACGTCGGCGACCACACGCGCGGCGTCGTGGATGCCGTGCGCACTGCCGCGACCGGGCTCGGCGTGGCGCCGGCGCTCGTCGCGCTCGCCTGGGTGCGCGACCGACCCGGTGTCACGGCTCCGGTCATCGGGCCCCGAACGCCCCAGCAGCTCAGCGCCCTGCTCGCGGTGGAGGACCTCGAGCTTCCCGAGCAGATCGTGCAGGCCCTCGACGAGGTCTCGAGCGAGCACCTCTGAGGGGTCGGGCTCAGCTCCGCTCGTCCTCGTCCGGCTCATCGGAGTCGTCGTCGTCCAGGTCGTCGTCATCGTCATCGTCAGGGTCGTCGTCGTCGGAGTCGTCGAAGTCGACCCCTTCGTCGAACCCCGAGTAGAGCCGGGCATCGTCGCCGTCCTCGTCGTCGTGGTCCTCGACGCCGTCGGACTCCGAGCCCTCGTCCTCACCGGAGTAGATGTCGAGTGGGGTCATCTCGCCGTAGGCGTCAAAGAGCGCCCCGTCGTAGGTCTCGAAGGCGTCCGCCAGGTCCTCGTAGGTCGCGATGACGGTGGGGTCGTCGTCGCCGTGGCGGCTGCTGCTGGCCTCGAGGTGGCGCTCGAACGCGGTGAACAGCTGGGACAGGGCGGCACGCGGGTCGGCGCTCATGGTGGAGACGGTACCGGTCCTGACGCACAATGTGCCCGTGGTGGAGTACGAGTACCTCGACCTGTCCTTCGGGCGGGACACCGACCGGTCCATGATCCGGCGCGCGCTGACCGATCATGCCGAGTACGGTCGGTGGGAGCTCGAACGCACCCGCATCTACGTCGGGGGGCGCACCCGCACCCGGCTGCGCCGCCGCATCATCAGGCCGCGACGGAGCCTCAGCCACGCGCTGTGACCGGGGTGCACCGGCCGCGCGGAGCCGGGGGCTCGGGGTCCGGCGCCGGGGTCAGCAGGTGTCGATGAGCCGGCGCAGCACCCGGGCACCGAACTTCAGCGAGTCAGTGGGGACCCGCTCGTCGATGCCGTGGAACATCGGCGCGAAGTCGAGGTCGGCGGGCAGCCGCAGCGGCGCGAAGCCGTAGCCGGTGATCCCGAGCAGCGACAGCGCCTTGTTGTCGGTGCCGCCGGACAGGCAGTAGGGCAGTACCTCGGCATCCTCGTCCTCGGCGCGCAGCGCGGCCACCATCGCCTCCACGAGGTCACCCTCGAAGGGGCTGTCCAGGGCGATGTCCCGGTGCAGCACCTCGACCTCGACGTGCTCGCCCGCCAGGTCGCGGATGGTGGCGAGCAGGTCGTCCTCGTGACCCGGCAGGAACCGGCAGTCGACGTTGGCCGAGGCGTGCTGAGGGATGACGTTGTGCTTGTAGCCGGCGTCGAGCATCGTCACGTTGCTCGTGTCCTGGAGGGTGCCGCGCACGAATCCCTGCGCTCCGCCGAGGTGCTCCAACAGCTCGTCGAGGTCTTCATCGGACCACCCCGTGCCGGTGAGCTCGGCGAGCCCGTCGAGCAGGGTGCGCACCGAGGGGATGTATTCGCGAGGCCACTTGTGCGCGGCGATCCGGGAGATGGCTTCGGAGAGCCGCACGATCGCGTTCTCGTCGTTGGGTACCGATCCGTGCCCGGCGCGCCCGTGCGCTGTCAGCCGCAGCCACGCGATGCCCTTCTCTGCCGTCTGGAGCAGGTAGGTGCGCCGCTCGCGTCCCTCGCGGTCCGTGACCGTCACGCTGTAGCCCCCCACCTCGCTGATCGCCTCGGTGACACCCTCGAACACCTCCGGGTGCTCGGTGACGAGGAAGTGTGAGCCCTTCGGGCCGCCGGCCTCCTCGTCCGCGAAGAAGACCACGACGAGGTCTCGCGGCGGCACCGAGCCGGTGCGGGCGAGGTCGCGGACACACGCGAGGATCATCGCGTCCATGTCCTTCATGTCGACTGCGCCGCGGCCCCAGATGCACCCGTCGCGCTCGATGCCACCGAACGGGTCGACCTGCCAGTCCTCTGCATTCGCGGGGACCACGTCGAGGTGACCGTGGATGCACAGCGCCCCCCGCTCGCGGTCGGCCCCCGGGATCCGCACCGCCACGCTCACCCGACCGGGGTCGCTCTCGAAGACCTGTGGCTCCAGGCCCACCTCACGCAGCTTCTCGACGACGTATGCCGCAGCCTCGGCCTCCCCCGGGCCGCTGCCGTCGCCGTAGTTGCTCGTGTCGATCCGGATCAGGTCCTGACAGATCCCGACGACCTCGTCCTGCGGGCTGATGGTGACGTCGCTCATGGCATGCACTCTAGGCCGACGGGCCCTGGAACCACCCGGCGTGCGGACCGTGGTGGGTGGACGGGTCCGTTCCGTCCGGATGCCGGGTCGCGGCCCAGCGACCGAACAGGGCCGCCCCCGCCGCACCGGGTTCCTCGAGGTGGACGCGGCGGGTGTCCTCGGCCAGCCCCTCCCGGCTCCGCATGACGCTGCCGAGGTGGGCCCAGCCCCCGGTCACGACCAGGTGGCTCACGTCCACCCCGCTGGAGCGCATGGTCTCCAGCTCCGCGCGCACCACCGCGCGGGTTGCACCCAGCACGGCCGCCCACACGGCATACGGGTCCTCCCCCTCGGCCCACTCCAGCAGCACGCTGTCAGCACCCATCGCCAGCCCGTCCAGGACCACCTCGGCTGGCCGCGAGCACTCCTGCGCCTCGGCATCGAAGGCAAAGCGGGAGTCGGTGCTGCTCATGCCGAGAAGGTCCAGCGCCCGCCCGAGCACCAGCCCGGTGCGCAGCGCACCGAGGAGGCAGGTGGTGGCCTGCACGACATGGGGGTAGACGGCGAGGCCCCTGGCCACGAGGCGGGCCACCTCAGCTGGCTCGGGAGGAGCGGGAACGGCCGCGACGAGCGCCTCGGCGGTGCCGATCGAGTCGCACACCGTGCCCACCGCTCCTGCCCCGACAGCGGCCGCCGCCACGAGGTGGTCGTGGCCGGCGATCGTGAGCACGGCGCCGCGTGCCCGGGTCACCGGGTGGTCCCCGCGGATCCGACCCACGGCCGCACCCGCGGCAACCGGTGGTGGGACGAGCTCGGGCCCCACGCCGAGGGCTGCCAGCGCTGGGGCGAAGGCGGCGTCGTCATGGATGTCCCAGAGTCCGGTCCGGCCGAGGAGGGACCGCTCGGAGACGCGCTCAGCACCCAAGCGGTGACAGACGAGCTCCGGCAGGGAGAGCCACTGGAGCCCCCGGAGGTCACACCCCGCCTCGTCGCGCAGCCAGAGCAGCTTGAAGAGCGTCGCCACCGAGTTCACCGGGAGTCCCGTGCGTGCAGGGAAGGCTGCCGCCACCGCGGGGTCCAGGCCCTGCGCCTGCAGCCCTCCGCGCGGGTCGTGCCAGGCGATGAGCGGTGACACCGACCGCCCGGACCGGTCCACCAGCGCACCGGTCTCGGCGATGGACGCGAACCCCACCGATCGCACGACCACGTCGCCCGCCCGGTCGACGACGTCCCGCAGGAGCTCGTCCACCACGTCGTGCACGGTGCCCGCATCGCGCTGCGCCCAGTTCGGCCGCGGTGCATCCCACTGCGTCGCGATGGTGGCCCGAGCCCTGACCTCCCCGCCCAACCCGAGCGCCACCGCCTTGGTGACGGTGGTGCCGAGATCGACGCCGACGTCGACGAGTTGGCTCATGGTGATGGGTAACGTAGGGACGCATGGAGCACAGGTCAACCGGGGACGCCCTCGGCACGATGCGCAGGATGGCCCGGATCAGCGACGCGGAGGGCTTCATCCGGGTGGCCGCGATCGACCACCCTGACACCTACCTCACGCTCTTCGACGACGACGTCTCCACGGTCTCCTTCGAGGAGGTCGTCGAGTCCAAGCTCGAGCTCATCGAGGCCATGGCGCCGCACGCCACGGCCATGCTGCTGGACCCCGTCTGGTCGCTCGGCCAAGCAGTCATCGGGGGTGCGCTCCCCCGCGACGTCGGGCTGATCAGCGGGCTCGAGGACCTCTACTACACCCCCGAGACGAGCACCGTCGGGTTCGACACCGAGCTCCGGCTCAAGCCCGACTGGTCACCGACCAAGCTCGCCGCGCTCGGCTGCGACGCGGCGAAGCTCGTCGTGTTCCACCGAGCCGACGGCCCTCCGGAGCGCAGCGAGCAGGTGCACGAGGTCGTGCGCAAGGTCGCCCGTGAGTGCACCCGCCTCCAGTTGCCACTCGTCGTCGAGCCTCTCTGGTTTCCCGAGCCCGGAGAGAGTGTGGCCGACCCCGAGGTCGCGGCGCGCCGCACCGAGAGCGTCATCACCTCGGCGCGCTCGTTCCGCGAGGCGGGCGCCGACGTGATGAAGGTCGAGTTCCCGGTGTCGCTGGAGAGTGCGGACGGTCGGGCCGGAGCCGATGACGCCTGCGCCCGGCTCGACGAGGCCGTGGACGGGCCCTGGGTGCTGCTGTCCGCGGGCGTGACGTTCGAGGGGTTCGCCGACCAGCTCACCGTCGCGGCCCGCCACGGCTGCCTGGGCTTCATGGCAGGCCGGGCCATCTGGGGGGACTCCGTGGGCCGGCACCCCGCCGACGTGCGCGCTGCAGGGGCCCGCCTGGCCGCAGAACGACTCGACCAGCTCGCCGGCATCCTGGCCGACAACGGGTCGGCCCACCGCGCAGTGCGCCCCTCTCCCGGGCTCGTGGGAGAGATCGGAGCACGTTGGTATGCCGGGTTCGGGCAGGACTGAGGTCGGGCAGATCCGGAGCGTGGTGCGATTTCGGATCCGGGTCCGGGACCGTGTATCGTTCCGGGTCGCAGGACGCCCCTCCCCGGGTCGGCCCGCAGCAC
The DNA here is from genome assembly GCA_039922835.1 of Ornithinibacter sp. Taxonomy (GTDB): domain Bacteria; phylum Actinomycetota; class Actinomycetes; order Actinomycetales; family Dermatophilaceae; genus Fodinibacter. The sequence goes on along the minus strand of JBDTDY010000061.1, from coordinate 2,195 downwards.
CCGTCCGGGTGGCGGAATTGGCAGACGCGCTAGCTTGAGGTGCTAGTGCCCTTTACCGGGCATGGGGGTTCAAGTCCCCCCTCGGACACCGAAGCAGATCGCCCCGAACCCATGCGGTTCGGGGCGATCTTCGCGTCACGGGGCGTAGCTGCTGACGGCGGCGGTCAGGTCCGCCACGAGCGGATCCAGCGCCGCTGACGCATCCGGGGAGATGCTCCCGTCCTGGACCTCCTTGTCGTAGTCGGCCACGAACGACGTCGTCTGCGATGACACCTTCTGTGGGTCGCTGCCGCGCAGGGCCTTGGTGACCTTGGCGAGCCCGTCGTCGAGGGACTGCGCCGGCTTCGGGTCGAGCGTGCCGTCGCGCTGCAGCACCCTCACGGCACTGGTCAGCGCAGCGACCCCGTCGGTGACTCCCTGGCCCGGGTCCTGGGACGGGGACGTGCTCGGCGACGGAGTGGGTGTCGGGGTGGGTGTCGGTGTCAGAGTGGGGGTGGGCTCGGGGGCGGAGGTCTGGGGCGACGCGGTGGTCGGGGGTGCCGACGTCGCCACCGAGGGCGTGGTCGAGGGAATGGCGCCCGGGTCCGCGTTCTTGGCGAGCACCTGCCACCCGAGGAGCGCCAGGGCGACCACGGCCACGAGAGCGATCACGACCAGGGGCCAGGACGATCCGCGCCGTGCGGGGTCGGTGACCGGCGGCGCGGGAGGGGACACCGGCGGCAGGACCGCTGCGGGCACGGGCGACATCGCGACCGTCGGCGCCACCTCTGGAGCCCGGTGCGCGGTGAGGGCCTGCACCACCGCACGAGCCCCGGCGGGGCGCCCGTCCGGGTCCTTGGCCAGCAGCGACGTCACGAGGTCCGCGAGCCAGCCCGGGGTGTCGGGCCTGCCCTCGCGCACATCGGGAACCGGGTCGTTGGCATGCATCATCATCGTGGCCACGGCGGTCGCACCACGGAAGGGCGGACCACCGACCAGCAGGGCGTAGAGCACGCACCCCAGCGCGTAGAGGTCGGCCCTGCCGTCAACCCTTCCACCCAGGGCTTGCTCGGGAGCGAGGTATTCGGCGGTGCCCATCACCGTGTGGGTCGCCGTGAGCGAGTGCGACCCGGTGGTGTCGGCGAGCTGGGTGATGCCGAAGTCCAGCACCCGCACCCGGCCGTCAGCGGCATAGGCGATGTTGGCCGGCTTGATGTCCCGGTGCACCAGTCCGCGGGCGTGGGCTGCCTCCAGTGCTGATGCGACCTGGCGCCCCACCTCGATGACCTCCTCGATCGGCAGCGGGCCGTCGGCGAGGTGCTCGGCCAGGCTGGGGCCCGGCAGCAGTTCCATCACGAGGTATGCCGTGTCACCCTCCACCCCGCTGTCGTGAACCGTCACGACGTTGGGGTGGCTCATGCCCGCCGTGACCCGTGCCTCGCGCTCGAAGCGTGCGGCGGCGCTCTCATCGGGCACCTTGGTGAGGTCGATGGCCTTCACTGCCACCTCCCGGCCGAGCACCAGGTCGGTGCCCCGCCACACCTGTCCCATCCCGCCGTGACCGATGCGGTCCCCCAGGACGTAGCGATCTGCCAGCCGGCGCTCCTCGATACTCACCCCCGCCACCCTAGTGGCCTCGCGTAACCTGACCACGTGCTCGAGATCGTGACCGCCCAGCGCTACGTCACGCCCCTGCGGGAGGGCGGGTCGATGCCGGGCCTCGTCGAGGCGGACGACCTCGGCACCTACGTCGTGAAGTTCTCCGGAGCCGGGCAGGGGCGCAAGGTCCTGGTGGCGGAGGTCATCGTCGGGGAGCTCGCGCGGCGACTCGGCATCGCCACCCCGCGGCTCGCTGTGGTGGACATGCCGACCGCGATCGCGCGGTACGAGGCGGACGAGGAGGTCCAGGACCTGCTGACGGCGAGCCCCGGGCACAACCTCGGCGTCGACTTCCTCCCCGGCGCATTCGGTTACGACGGTTCACGCCCCCCGCCCGCCGCCGAGGCCGGCGCGATCCTGTGGCTCGATGCGTTCACGGCGAACGTCGACCGCACCTGGGCCAACCCCAACCTGCTCCTCTGGCACGGACGCACGTGGGCGATCGACCACGGAGCGTCGCTGTGGTTCCACCACTCGTGGCCGAGCCGGCCACCGAACGCCCGACGGTTCGCCGAGCAACCCTTCGATGCCAGTAAGCATGTCCTCGCGTCAGTGGC
>JBDTDY010000060.1:0-2574 GCA_039922835.1 Ornithinibacter sp. | reverse complement strand
ACCGGGTCGGCATCCGGCTCGAGGGCGACCCGCTGCCCCGAGCGTCGGCCTACGTCGGCCGCGAGCTGCCCAGCGAAGGCGTCGTGCTCGGTGCGGTGCAGGTGCCCAGCAACGGGCGGCCGGTGGTGTTTCTGGCCGACCACCCGGTCACCGGAGGCTATCCGGTGATTGCCGTGGTGCGCTCGAACGACCTCGACCGAGCGGCGCAGGCGCGACCCGGCCAGCCCGTCAGGTTCCACATCCACGACAGCAGGAGCAACCCATGACAGTGACCAGCGAGATGACACCAAGGTCAGCCCGGGCGCAGTTCGCCCAGGGGCTGGTGACCCCCACCTCGGGGTGGTGCCCCGGGTACACCCAGGCCAACGTGCTCGCCGTGCCGAGGGAGGACGCCTTCGACTTCCTGCTCTTCGCCCAGCGCAACCCCCAACCGTGCCCTGTGCTGGAGGTCATCGACGCCGGGAAGGTGGGCGGCGGCATCCTCGACGGCGATGTGCGCACCGACGTGCCCCTCGACCGCGTCTACCGCGACGGCGAGCTCGCGGCGGAGGTGCCCGACGCCCGAGAGCACTGGCGTGCCGACCTCGTCACCTTCCTGCTCGGCTGCAGCTTCACGTTCGAGCACCCGCTGCGCGACGCCGGCATCCCGGTGCGGCACATCGACGCAGGCCGCAACGTGCCCATGTACATCACCTCCAGGCCCTGTCGGCCGGCCGGCCGCTTCGCCGGCCCCCTTGTCGTCTCGATGCGTGCCGTGCCCGCCGATCGGGTGGTCGATGCCGTGCGCATCACCTCCCGCTATCCCGCCGTGCATGGCGCTCCGGTGCACATCGTAGACCCGGCAGGGCTGGGGATCGCCGACCTCGACCACCCAGACTTCGGCGACCCGCCCGTCATCGAGCCAGGCGACGTGCCGGTGTTCTGGGCCTGCGGAGTCACGCCGCAGGCCGCGGTGATGGCCTCACGCCCAGCCTTCGCGATCAGCCATGCGCCCGGGCACATGCTGATCACCGACGCGAGGGACAGCGCCTACGTCGTCCCCTGACGCCGGTCGAGGTCAGGGGAGGCTAGCGTCGGTGTGATGAGCGGTAGGTACGACGGCCTTCTCGAGCGCCCGGGGGGACCCCCCGATCTCACCAGGGTGCGGGTGATGTTCGATGAGTTCGCCACCAGCCATTCCGAGCTGCCCCTCTACGCCGCGATCTGCCGAGGCGTGGCGGCGGATGCCGAAACGGCATCCCTCCTGCTGGCGGCCGCCCCCGGCCAACGTCGACCGGTGCTGTGGCTGGCCGCCCTGCACGACCTCGTGCTGCGACGGCCTGACCTGGCGGCAGCCCGGTGGTACCCGAGTGTCGTCGAGCAACATCGGGTGCCCAGCGGAGACCCGTGGCCCGACGTGCACCAGACGGTGCTCGAGCACCGAGATGAGCTGACGGCCGCAATCGCGACCCACTCGACGCAGACCAACGAGGTGAACCGGAGCGTCTACCTGGCCGCAGCGTTCGTGCGGGCCTGCGCTGACGTGCCGGACGTGCCCGTTGCCCTGGTCGAGATGGGATCGAGCGCTGGTCTGCTGCTGTGTCTCGACCGGTACCGCATCGAGCTTCACACCTCTAGCGCTAGGGCGGTCGCCGGCGACGCCGGCTCGCCGGTCGTGTGCGCGGGTGAGGACCGCTCCTATCCGCCCCTGCCCGAGTCGTCCCTGCCGCGAGTCGCGAACCGCGTCGGAGTCGATCTGCACCCCGTCGCGGTTGACGACGTGGCGGGGCTGCGGTGGCTCGAGGCGTGCCTGTGGCCCGACGTACCGGGCCGGGTGGAGCGCTTCCGCGCCGCCATCGAGATGGCGAGGGAATATCCGCCCACGCTGGTGCGCGGCGACATGGTCGATGACCTGGCTGCCGTCGTCGCGTTGGCCCAGCTGGGCACCGACCCCGGCTCGCATGTGGTCGTGTTCAGCTCCTGGGCGCTGACGTACGTCGCGCGGGAGCGACGCCCGCGTGTCGCCGAGGCGCTCGACCACGTGGCAGCACAGGGTGTTCCGGTCAGCTGGGTCACCGCCGAGCCGCGGGGCTGCATGCCCGGCATCCCGTTGCCTCCCTTGCCTCTGCTTCCTCCGCGGGCCGCTGGTGAGGACTCCACAGTGCTGGCGGTACGGCGCTGGCGTGAGGGCGTCGAGACCGAACCCCGGGTGCTGGGTACCTGTCATCCGCACGGCGAGTGGGTCGACCTCACGGCGAGATGAGAGACGGGGCCGCCGCCGCGTTCAGCCAGCGGCCTGGTGGCCCTCGACGACCCACCACGCCGCATAGGGGGGCAGCCCCACCATGCCGTCGTCGCCGACGTGGACGTCACGGTTCTCGATGGCATCGTGCGGGTGGTGGATGCCGGCCTCGACGAAATGCCGGTACTCGAAGGGGCGCCAGCTGTCGGTCACGTTGTACACGCAGACCATCGGCCCGCTCGGGTGCGCCCTGACGACGGCGAGCACCCCGTGGTCGGTGTGCATCAGCACCGTGCTGTCGGCCGAGGCGTGCAGCTGTGGCAGGGCGGCGCGCACGCGGGCCAGGTGGGCCA
>JBDTDY010000059.1:0-4791 GCA_039922835.1 Ornithinibacter sp. | reverse complement strand
TTGCCCTCGACCATGATCACGATGTCGCAGAAGCTCGGGATGTAGGCGCCACCCGCCGCCGACGGCCCGAAGAGGCAGCAGATCTGCGGCACCTTGCCCGAGAGCGCCACTTGGTTGTGGAAGATGTGGCCCGCGCCTCGGCGGCCCGGGAACATCTCGACCTGGTCGGTGATCCGCGCCCCCGCGCTGTCGACGAGCCAGAAGACGGGCAGCTCCTCGCGCAGCGCGGCCTCGGTCGCCCGCACGATCTTCTCGACCGTGCGCGCCCCCCACGACCCGGCCTTCACGGTCGGGTCGTTCGCGATGACGATGACCGGCCGGTCGTCCACCGTTCCGCGCCCGGTCACGACGCCGTCAGCCGGCAGCCCGGCCGCCCGGGAGTTGGCATAGCGCCCGTCCTCGACGAAGCTTCCGTCGTCGAGCAGCAGCGCAAGGCGGTCGCGCACGTAGAGCTTGTTCTGCGACTCCAGCTTGGCTGCGGCCTTCTCCGTCGGACGCGCGGATGCCGTGTGCGCGGCCTCCAGCCGCGCCCGTACGTCCGCGACCCGCGGGTCACCCTCGGTCATGCGGGGAGCCCGAGGCCCTTGGCGATGACCATGCGCTGCACCTCGGAGGTGCCCTCGCCGATCTCGAGGATCTTGGCGTCGCGGTAGAAGCGCGCGACCGGGTACTCCTCCATGAAACCGTTGCCGCCGAAGACCTGGGTGGCGATGCGCGTGGCCGACACCGCCGCCTCGGAGGTGTAGAGCTTGGCGACCGCGGCCGCCTGCTAGACCTCCGCGACCGAGCGTCGGCCCGCTTCCTGCTCGTCCTTGAGCCACGCGGCGCGATAGGTCAGCAGCCGCGAGGTGTCCTCCATGACGGCGAGGTCGGCAATGGGGAAGGCGACCCCCTGGTTGACGCCGATGGGCTTGCCGAATGCGGTGCGGCTCTTCGCGTATGCCGTGGCCTCCTCCCGCATCCGGGTGATCAGCCCGAGCGCGAGGGCGCTGATGGCGATGCGCCCGTCGTCGAGCGTCTTGAGGAACTGGTGGAACCCGCGGCCGCGCTCGCCGAGCAGGTGGTCCTCGGGGACACGACACCCGGCGAAGGAGAGCCCGTGCGTGTCGGAGATGTTCCAACCGAGCTTGTCGTACGGCGCCTCGACGGTGAATCCTGCTGTGCCGGAGGGGATCATGATGGCCGAGATCTCTGCGCGGCCCGTGTCGGTGGTGCCGGTGCGCGCCGTGACGGTGACGACCGAGGTGATGTCGGTGCCGGAGTTGGTGATGAAGGCCTTGGACCCGTCGACCACCCATTCGCCACCCTCGAGGACAGCCTTGGTGCGCGTGGCACCGGCGTCGGACCCGGCATCCGGCTCGGTGAGACCGAAGCCGGCCAGCGAACGGCCTGCCACGAGGTCGGGGAGGAAGCGCTCCTTCTGTTCCTGGCTGCCGTAGGTGAGGATCGGGTTGATGCCCAGGCCGACACCCGCGGAGAGGGTGATGCCGATCGACTGGTCGACCCGGCCGAGTTCCTCGATCGCGATGCACAGGCTGGTGAACGCGCCACCGTCAGCGGCTTCGAGGGACCCACCGAACTCTTCCGGCACGACCAGCCCGAAGAGCCCGAGCTCGCCCATCCTCGGCACCAGGTCCGCCGGGAAGTGGTGCTCGCGGTCCCACTTGGCGACGTGGGGCTCGACCGCCTCGGTCGCGAAGTCGCGCACGACCGCCCGGAAGTCCTCGTGGTCCTTGCTCAGCTCGTACATCGGCGCTCCTTGGTGTGGAGGTGGGTCGCGCGGCCCGGGATGGGGGCCACGGCCTACGGTGTCATCTTGACGTTGACGTCAACGTAAAGCAATACTCACCGGTATGCCAACCTCTGCCCCCTCGTCAGCGCCCGCGATCGACCGCACCTGGTCGATCGCAGAGGTCGCGCAGGAGTTCGGCGTCACCCACCGCACGGTGCGCCACTACGAGGAGCTCGGGCTGATCGCTCCCGCGCGCCGCGGGACGACACGGGTCTACCACCGGCGCGATCGCACGCGCCTCGGGCTGATCCTGCGGGGGCGCCGGCTCGGTTTCCCACTCGAGGAGATCCGCACGATCATCGACCTCTACGACGCTCCGCGTGGCAAGCGCGACCAGCTCGAGTACGTGCTCGCCCAGATCGACGAGCGCCGCACCGACCTGGAGCAGCGGCGCCGCGACCTCGACGCTGCGCTGGCAGAGCTCGCCGACTTCGAGCGTCGGTGCCACGAGGACCTGGCCGCGATCCGGTGAGCGAGCGAGGTGCCTTCACGTCGCGCACCTCACTCAGCGGTGGCGCCTGAGCCGACCCGCGCGAGGAAGGCGTCGATCTCGGAACGCGTTGGCGCCGAGTCGGGCCCGCGCCTCGTCACCTTCAGGGCACCTGCGGCGTTGCCTCGGGCCGCCGCCTCAAGCCAGGTCGCACCGGCAGCCCGCTCCGCCAGCAGCACGCCGGTGTGGGTGTCGCCGGCGCCGTTGGTGTCGATCGGGCGCTGCGGGTGACCCGGCACGTATGCCGTGTGGCCACCCTCGCGCACCACGCACCCGCGCGGACCGTCGCGCACGATGGTGACCGCCCCCTCGGAGAGGAGCGATGAGACCACCTCGGCGGTCTCGTGGATGCCGTCCACACCGGCGAGGCTGGCGGCCTCCTCGGTGTTGCCGGTCCACACGTCGGTGCGTCGCAGGACCCGTTCGCGGATGCCGGCCGGGATCTCGATGAGGATGGCGCCCGGGTCGAGCACGACGAGCACCGCCGGGTCGAGCGTCTCCAGCCACGCCACGAGGGGGTCGCGGGTGCGCCCGACGAGGGAGTATCCGCTCACGCAGACAAAGTCTCCGGCCACCGGCGCGGACGCCTGGAGCGACTCGGGGGTGATCGCCCGTTCGGCTCCCTGGGTGGTGACGAAGCTGCGCTCGGCGGTCGGCTCGACCAGCACGACGCAGACGCCGGTGTCCTGCTCCGTCACGGGGGGCGCGGCCAGCGTCACGTCGTCGGCCGCGAGCGCCTCCCGGATCAGGTCACCGTTCGGTCCGGTGCCGACCGACCCGGCGTGCACGCACGTCGCACCCGACCTCGCCGCGGCCAACAGGATCGTCACCGCTCCACCGGCATACCGCCGGTAGGACGTCGCCATGACGTTCCCGCCCCTGCCCGGCAGCGCCGGCACCTCCATGACCGCGTCGACGAGCGCCTGTGCCGTGTGGATGACCCGTGGTGTCATGGCCGCAGTATGCCGTTCGTCGCCGCGAGGGGTGGCCAAGCGCCCCTCCGGGCTCCTCCCCTTGGGCCAGTGGCCACCCCTCGCCTTCGTCCACAGGACACCGCCGGGCTCGCCTCTGTCCCCAAGGCACACCTGCCCGCCGTCAAGGGCCACGCGCGGAGGCGACACTCGACGGATGCCGACACCGCTGCCGGCCGCGCTCGCCGCAGCCTTCACCGTCGCCGAGGCACGAGATCACGACGTGTCGAGCAAGCGGCTCCGCGGCCGCGACCTGATCGCACCCACACGTGGCCTCCGGTGCTCCTCGGGCCCCGCCGATTCCGTGCAGGAGCACGCGCGCCGGTTCTCGCTGGTGCTCCCCGCCGACTGCGCCTTCAGCCACCTCACGGCGGCCAGGCTCCACGGCCTGCCGACACCCCACCCGTGGCGAGCGGGCGAGGAGCTTCTCGACGTGATGCGCGAGCGTTCGCTGAACAGGGTGACCCGCACCGGATGCCGTCCGCACCGCGGTCTGGAGACCCGGGGGGTCGTGGTGCTCGACGGGCTCCGGGTCACTGGAGCACTCGACACCTGGTGTGACCTCGGCGCGCAGTGGACCGCACCGCACCTGCTGGCTGCTGCCGACCTCGTGGTTCGACGCCGGGTGGCATCGATGGCGGCACTGCACGACGCGGCCTCCGCGCGAGCCGGTCGACCGGGAGCGGACACCCTGCGCGCCGTGGCCCGCCTGGCTCGGTCCGGGTCAGCGTCGCCGTGGGAGAGCATCGCTCGTCACTGGTTCCACACGTGGGGCCTGCCCGAGCCCGAGCTCAACGTTGCTGTCCTCGACGAGCACGGCCAGTGGTTGGCGACCAGCGACTTCCTGTGGCGCAGGCACCGCGTGGTCGGCGAGTACGACGGCGACACCCACCGCTCGGACCGCCGCTCCTGGCTCGCCGGGCGTGAACGTCGCACCGCCATCGAGGATGCCGGCTACACCTACGTCGACATGACGGCGATGAGCTTCACCGACGCACACCGCCGCGAGGCACTGCGCGTTCGCCTGGCGAGGAAGCTCTCGCCCTGACCTCGCGCCGACGTCACGCAGGCGGGGGGTGGCCAGCTGCCCCGATCGGAGGTCTGGTTGGGGCCCCTGGCCACCCTTGGCCTCACTCGACGTGGACGCGCACCGCGTAGAGCTCGGGGAAGAAGGTGAGGTCCAGCGCCCGGCGCAGGAAGTCCACACCGCTCGATCCGCCCGTTCCCACCTTGTGGCCGATGGTGCGCGAGACGACCTGAAGGTGGCGGAAGCGCCACTGCTGGAAGAGGTCCTCGATGTCGACGAGCTCCTCGCACGTCTCATAGACCCCCCAGTGCGCAGCAGGCGCCGCATAGACCTCGGCGAAGACGTCGACGAGCTCCTCGTCCAGCCGGTAGGGCAGCGTGACATCCCGGTGCAGGACGGCGGCGGGCACGGCATACCCTTTGCGCGCAAGGAAACGCAGGAACTCGTCATAGACGGTCGGCTCGTGCAGCAGCGCCTCCAGGGACGCGTGCTGCGACGGATCGTGCTCGAA
>JBDTDY010000058.1:0-10640 GCA_039922835.1 Ornithinibacter sp. | reverse complement strand
CAGCGGGCCGCGGAACAGCTCCTTCTTGATGAGCACCCGAGGCGTGACCCCACCGCGGCGCACGACGAGGAGCATCGTCATGAAGTTTTAGTTGGACGTGTGGTGCGCACCGACGAGCACTCCGGTGCGTGGCACCTCACCGACCGCCGTCCACCCGGCCGCCCGCAGCACCAGAGCAGCGAGGCGACGTCGCATCATGACCCGCCGGGGGTGTCGGCGAGGGTGTCGAGAGCCGGTCCGTCGAGACGGAACCGTGTCCACTCATCCTGGGCCACCGCCCCGATCGACTCGTAGAAGCCGATGCTCGGGGTGTTCCAGTCGAGCACCCACCACTCGAGCCGGTGGTAGCCGCGCTCGACGCAGAGCGCGGCCAGGGTGCGCAACAGTTCCTGGCCCAGGCCCGAGCCCCGCTGGTCCGGCGTGACGTAGAGGTCCTCGAGCCAGATGCCGTGGGTGCCGGTCCACGTGGAGAACGACAGGAACCAGATGGCACACCCCACGACCGCACCATCCGCCTCCGCGACGTGCGCGAACACCGCAGGAGAACCCTGCTGCGGGAAGAGCGCTGCTCGAAGGCTCGGCTCATCGGCCTGCACCTCGTGCAGCGCCTTCTCGTAGTCCGCGAGCTCACGGATCAGGCGGACCATGACGGGCACGTCGGCCGGGGTGGCGAGGCGGACACGCGAGGGGGTGGACGGCATACCGATCATCCTCCCAGCCCGCCAGAATGGGGCCATGACCACCACGCGGCGGATCGACACCTGGCTCACCGACATGGACGGCGTGCTCGTGCACGAGGACGACCCGATCCCCGGTGCGAGGGAGTTCCTGGAGGCCCTGAAGAGCTCGGGGCGCGAATACCTCGTGCTCACCAACAACTCGATCTTCACCCCCCGCGACCTGCGTGCCCGGTTGCTGCGCAGCGGGATCGACGTGCCCGAGGACCGAATCTGGACCTCGGCGCTCGCCACGGCCGACTTCCTCGACGACCAACGGCCGGGGGGCACGGCATACGTCGTGGGCGAAGCCGGCCTCACGACCGCACTGCACGACGTCGGATACGTGCTGACCGACCGGGACCCCGACTACGTCGTGCTCGGCGAGACCCGCACCTACTCCTTCGAGGGCATCACCAAGGCGATCCGCCTCATCGAGGCAGGAGCGCGGTTCATCGCGACCAACCCCGACCCCAGCGGCCCCAGCCCCGCCGGCACCCTGCCGGCCACGGGGTCGGTTGCGGCACTCATCAGCACCGCGACCGGTCGGCACCCCTACTACATCGGCAAACCCAATGCGCTGATGATGCGCAGCGCCCTCAACCGCCTCGAGGCGCACTCCGAGACGACCGTGATGATCGGCGACCGGATGGACACCGACATCATCAGCGGACTCGAGGCGGGCCTGCGCACCGTGCTGGTGCTCACCGGCTCGACGCGCGCCGAGCAGGTCGAGCACTTTCCCTACCGCCCCACCCGAGTGGTGGACTCCATCGCCGATGTCGTGCCGCTGGTCGCGGACCTCTCGGGCACGGACGAGCCGTGAGCGGCGCCGACCCGATCCACCACCTCGCCGAGTGTGAGCACTGGGAGTCGGCGCTCCGCTCGGGCAGTTACGACCGCTCGACCCTGGGTCGATCGCTCGAGGACGAGGGGTTCATCCACTGCTCCACGGCTGCCCAGGTGAGCGGGGTGCTCGGCCGCTACTACTCCGGGTATGCCGGTGACCTCCTCCTGCTGACGATCGACCCCGCTCTCCTCGAGGCGCCCCTGCATTGGGATGTCGCGAACCCGATTACAGGAGAGGCGTTTCCGCACGTCTACGGGCCCCTCGACCCCTCTGCCGTCGTCGCCACGCGACTCCTGACCGCACCGCACGCGGCGCCGCCGGAGAGCCACCTGCTGCGCGCCGATGGGCTCGAGCTCGAGGTGCTCACCGCCGGTGCTGCCGTTCGCCGGTTGCGGGTGGCAGACGGGAAACAACCGGACGGTTGGATCGACCTCGCGCTCGGTCACGCAGATCCGATGACCTACCGATTCGAGGGGGGATACCTCGGCGCGGTCGTCGGACGGGTCGCGAACCGGCTGGGAGGCGGACGGTTCCCCCTCGACGGGCAGGTGGTCCAGGTGCCGACCAACGAGGGCTCCAACACCCTGCACGGGGGATACGAGGGGTTCGACCGAGCCACCTGGTCGGTCGAGCACATCGACGCGTCGCACCTGCGCCTGGCCCTGACCAGTCCCGACGGGGACGACGGGTTCCCCGGGCGGGTCGACCTCACCGTGACGTATGCCGTGTCCCCGGGCGAGGTGCGCATCGACTACTCCGCCAGCGCCGATGCCCCGACCCCGTTCAACGTCACGAACCACACCTACGTCAACCTCGACGGCGAGGCCAGCGGCCCGATCGATGACCACCGCCTCCAGGTGCATGCCTCGGCGTTCACCCCGAGCGGCCCTGACCTGTTGCCGACGGGCGAGGTGCGTGCCGTCGACGGCACGCCCTTCGACCTGCGAGCGCCGCGCCGCCTCGGCGACGTGCTCGCACGCGACGACGAGCAGCTTCGCCGTGGTCAGGGCCTGGACCACAACTTCGTCCTCGACGGCACCCCCGGCGAGAGCGACGGTCTACGCCTGGCCGCCAGGCTCGAGGGTGCCGGCGGCAGGTTGCTCGACGTGCTCACCGACCAGCCGGGGCTGCAGGTTTACACCGGCGCGCACTTCGACCACACGGCAACCAGCCCGTCAGGGAGCACCTACGGCCCGCGAGCAGGGATCGCGCTCGAGACACAAGGTTTCCCCGACGCGCCCAACCACGCCGGGTTCCCCGACACGATCCTGCGACCCGGCATCCCGTTCCGCTCCACGACCATCTGGCGGATCAGCGACTGACCGCACCCGACGCTGCCTGTCGGTGTGTCGGCTCAGAGGTCGAAGACTGACCAGCAGATGTCGTTGCGTCGCCGCTCGTCCTCGATCACGAGGTCCCGGATCGACCCTGGCAGCTGGGCGCGCTGCCACGCGCACTCGCGGCTCCCGGCCGCTTCGCGATCCTCGATCGGCGCGGCGGCCTGCACCGCCTTGATCGCATAGGCCGCAGCACCGAGGTCGTGCTCGGCCACGTGCCCGACGCACGCTGCCTGACCCGCGGAGTAGGCCGCGAACCGCGGTGCTCCGACGTGGCGTCGCGCCGCCCCCATGGCCTGGCCGCCGGCAGCCCGAGACTGCATCATCGCGACGTCGTCGCGAGCCCAGGCGCGGGCGTGGGCGATGGCGTCGCGAGGCCGGGTGTCAGCCGGCTCCGCGGATTCGAACAGGTGCAGCACGTGCTCCGCGCACGACGCGGCCCACACGGCGAGGAGTCGGTGGTTTTCGTCGGTGAGCGTGCCGCCACGACGGATCGTCACCAGCCGCGGATCGCGCACCTTCGGGAGGATCACAGCCGCGTCGTCAGCCAGCGCGCTTCTCGCAGGCGCGCCCGCTGACCCCCCATCGGGTCGAAGTTCGAGGGCTCGAGCCACGCGTCGAGGCGGTCCCGCACGAAGAGCCACTCGCCGTCGAGCACGGAGAACCAGGCGGTGTCACGGCTACGGCCCTTGGTCACCACCGCCTGACGAAACACTCCCTCGAAGGTGTAACCCAGGCGCTCCGCGGCAGCGCGCGACCGCGCGTTGAGCGCGTCGCACTTCCACTCCAGGCGGCGGTAGCCCAGGTCGTCGAAGACGTGGCCCATGAGCAGGCGCTGGGCCTGCGTCGACGCCACGGTGCGCTGCAACGGCGTGCCGAGGCAGATCCCGCCGATCTCGATGACGCCGTTGCCGGGGTCGATGCGCATCAGGCTGAGGAGACCGGTCGCCACCCCCTCGACGATCACGGCATACGACACCGAGGTCTCGTCTGCGACCACTCCGGCCACCAGTCGCTCGGTCGCGGCGAGGTCACCGGGCCGCACCCACGGCAGGTAGGCCCAGTGGGCGTCATCGGTGCCTTCGTATGCCGTCCACAGCGCCTCCGCGTGGGCCGGGGCAAGGGGCGCGAGCACGCACGCGCGAGCGGCCAGCACGCTTCCCGGGGGCCACGGCCTCGGGGTCCAGCCCACGACCGGCGGACCGACCGGCGCGTCGGGAGAGCTCACGGCGTGAGTGCCCCCGCGGGGAGGTCGAACCAGCGCAGGTGCTCGAAGTCCTCGGACAGCTCGGCACGCTCCCCCGTGAGGTCCGGCGGCGTCGCCGCAGCAAGGATCGCCGCACCGTCGCGCAGGTGCTCCGCGAGCAGGTCCTCGCCCCCGACGGCCTGCGCGTGCGGCATCGTGATGGTGCCGTCGGCGGCATACCCGATGTCCCGCAATCGGATCGGCGGCTCGACGACACCATCACGGTGCCGCCAACGGCCGGTCATCGGCTCGAAGAGGTAGTCGCCCATGAGCCGCCATCCATCGCGGGCCACGAGACGCACGGCCTCGATGACGTAGTCGGCGACGGTGTCGGAGATGAAGTAGTTGAAGTTGACCCGCACCCAGCCCGGCTTGATGCCCTCGCAGCCACCGGTGATCTCGCGCTCGAACTCGTGGCTGCGCTCGAGGTCGATGCCGAGCAGCCGGTGACCGTAGGGCCCGGCACACGAACAACCGCCGCGGGACTGGATGCCGAAGAGGTCGTTGAGCACGGCCACGACGTAGTTGTGGTGGAGGTAGCTGCCCGACGGTGCCCGCACGACGAACGACACGATGGACAGCCGGGGTGCGTCGAGGTTGCCGAGGATCTCGATGCTCGGCTCCTCGCGCCAGGACGACACGGCTCGGGAGAGGAAGCGCTCCTCACACGCCCGGATCGTCTCCACCCCGACGGCCTCCTTGAGCTGGAAGACCAGCCCCGCGCGGACCGACTCGATGATTGCGGGGGTCCCACCCTCCTCCCGGTGCTCGGGATCGGGCAGGTAGGCGTGCCCCTCGGGGTTGACGTAGGCCACGGTGCCACCGCCCGGCACGACCGGCACCCGGTTGGTGAAGAGCTCGCGGCGGGCGATGAGCACGCCGGGGGTGGACGGCCCGCCGATGAACTTGTGCGGCGAGAGCACGATCGCGTCCTTGTAGGCCGTGGGGTCGCCTCCCTCGGGCGCATTCATCTCGATGTCGACATAGGGTCCCGCGGCAGCGAAGTCCCAGAAGGCGAGCGCGCCGTGCGCGTGGAGCAGCGAGGAGATGCCGGCCGTGTCGGACACGATGCCCGTGACGTTGGAGGCCGCGCTGAACGACCCGATCTTCAGCGGCCGCTCCGCGAACTCCTCGAGCCGACCTCGCAGGTCCTCCAGGCAGACCCCGCCGTCGGCGTCCTGACGGATCGACACGACGTCCGCGATCGACTCACGCCAGGGGATCTCGTTGGAATGGTGCTCGTAGGGCCCGATGAAGACGACCGGGCGCTGGTCGGCCGGGATGTGGTCGGTGAGGTGCCAGCGGTCCTCGAGCGTCGAGGGCACCCGCAGCCCGAGCACCCCGATGAGCTTGTCGACCGCGCCGGTGCACCCAGACCCCGCAAACACCACGACCGTGTCGTCGTCACCGTGCACCGCCTCACGGATGATCTGGCGGGCGTCCTCGCGCAGACGGGTGGTCTGCAGACCGGTGCCGCTGCTCTCTGTGTGGGTGTTTGCATAGCTGGGCAGCACCTCGGACCGGATGAAGTCCTCGATGAAGCCCAGTGCCCGCCCGGATGCCGTGTAGTCGGCATACGTCACCCGGCGCGGTCCGTAGGGCGTCTGCATGACGTGGTCCTCACCGATCACCGCGTCGCGAATCCGCGTGAGCAGGGCCGACCGGTCGGGAGGAACGCGCTGGTGGGCAGTCATGGGGCAAGGATCCCACGCGAGGGTCGCGCCGCGCCATGGCCGCCGGCGGGCGCAGGGTTCGACAGCCCCAGGCGGATTTGCACTGGAGTGCACCCACTTCCTACCGTGGTGCGGTGACCCGTTCGACCACTGCCGGCCCGATCCGGAGCCGCAAGCGCGCGGCGACGCGGCTCGCCCTGTGCGACGCGGCCTACGCGGTGGTGCGCGATGCCGGGCTCGAGGGCCTCACCGCAGAGGCCGTCGCCGAGCGCGCAGGGGTGTCGCGGCGCACGTTCTTCAACCACTTCCCCTCGGTGGACTCGGTGCTGACGACCAGCCTGGACGACTTCTTCGCCTCGGTCGGGGAACGCCTGGCGTCGCGACCGTCGCAGGAGCCGCTGCTCGACAGCATCCGTGCGGTCGTCACCGAGCCGGGCGAGGAACAGCTCGTCTCCCGGATCGCGGTCCTTGCCTCCGCCGGCGAGGCCTCTCCCCAGGCCCGCGGACTGATCCTCGTCCACCTGCACGGCTGGATCGACTGGCTCGAGGGGTGGCTTCGCAGCCGTCTCGGGCCCGAGCCGTCGGACCTGGTCATCGCGACCCTCGCCTCCGGGCTCGTGGGGGTCACCGAGGCCGCTTGGCGGGTCTGGTGGCGCGAGCGTGTCGCACGTGACGACACCGGCCTGGGCGCCGAGGCGAGCCACTCCCTCGCACAAGCCTTCAACGAGGCCATCGACCTCCTTCGGGACGGTCTGGACCCCGAGCACCTCGCCAACCCAGGCCCACCTCCTCGCACCTGACCCACGCCCACCCCTGACCCCCGACCCCTGACGCCAACGCCCCCTCCTGACCCGGAAGGTCCCCATGTCCTCCCTCCTCCACCGCCTCGGCCGCTGGTGCGCCACGCACGCCTGGCGCGTCATCGGTCTGTGGCTCGTGCTGCTCACGACCGTGGGGGCCCTCGCCGCCACCGTCGGCCAACCGCTCAGCGACAAGGTGTCGATCCCGGGCACCACCTTCCAGAAGGTGCTCACCCAGCTCGGCGAGACCGTGCCCGAGGCCGCCGGCGGAGTCGGAACCATCGTGCTCCAGAGCCGCGATGGTGCCTTCACCGACACCCAGCGGGGCGCGATCGAGCAGACCTTCAGGGCGTGGGAGGCCGTCCCGCACGTGGCGCGCGTCAACGACCCCTTCGCTGCCCAGGCGCAGCTCGACTCCACCGAGGCCGGGCTCGCCGACGGCGCCGCCCAGGTCGAGCAGGGTCAGCGCAAGCTCGACGACGGCAACGCCCAGCTCACCGCGGCACGGGGCCAGCTCCAGGGCGGGGAAGCCGTGCTCGCCCAACTGGAAGCAGCCAATCCGGGCGACCCGGCCATCGCGCCCTTGAGGTCCCAGCTCGAGGCGGGGCGCGCCCAGCTCGAGAAGGGCGAGGCACAGGCCGCGAAGGGCGCCACCGACCTCGCCGCCGCCCGCCAACAGCTCGAGGACGGGCGCACCGTCGCGGGCGCCACCGAGGGCACCCGGCTGGTCAGCGAGGACGGCCGGTATGCCGTGGTGCAGGTGCAGTTCGACGGCGACGCCCAGTCGGTGCCCGTGGAGGACCGGGCCATGATCCCCTCGACCGGTGACCCGATCCTGTCGGCTGCCGGAGTGACCGCCTCCTACAGCGTCGAGATCACCCAGAACACCTCTCTCGTGGGCCCGGGCGAGGTGCTGGGGCTCAGCGTCGCGGTGCTCGTGCTCATCGGTGTCCTCGGCACGCTGGTGGCCGCCGGTCTTCCCCTGCTCGTCGCGCTGCTCGGTGTCGGCGTCGGGCTCGGCGGCGCGATCGCGCTCACCGCGTTCGTCGACCTCAACTCGACCACCCCGGCGCTCGCGCTCATGCTCGGACTCGCCGTCGGCATCGACTACGCGCTCTTCATCGTCAACCGACACCGCTCCCAGCTGGTGCGCGGTGACGGGGTGGTCGACTCGATCGCACGCGCCGTCGCCACGGCGGGGAGCGCGGTCGTCTTCGCGGGAGCCACGGTGGTGATCGCGCTCGCAGCTCTCGTGCTCTCCGGCATCCCTATCCTCGCCCAGATGGGCGTGGTCGCGGCCGCGACCGTGGCGATCACGGTGCTCGTCGCGATCACGGTGAGCCCGGCGGTCCTTCGCCTGATGGGCACCCGGGTGTTGTCCCGACGAGCCTGGCGCGCAGCGGGTTACGGCACGCCCGGCGACGCCAGCGGCCGCACCGCCGCCGCTGGCGCGCGCGAGGAGGAGCACGGTGGGTGGTACGTCCGGATGGTCACCGCCAAGCCCTGGCTCACCGTGCTCGGCGTCATCGCGCTGCTCGGAGTCGTCGCGCTTCCCGCCAGCCAGCTCCAGCTCGGCCTGCCCGACGGCGGCAGCGAGCCGGCCGGGTCCAGTGCCAACACGGCATACACGACGATCGCCTCAGAGTTCGGCCCCGGTGTGAACGGGCCGATCATCGCCCTGGCGACCCTGCCCGGCACCGACACCCCCCGCACCGATGCGGACGTGCTGCACGAGCAGGCGCGCATCGCCAGCGCCATCGCCGAGGTCGACTCGGTCAGCAGCGTGCTGCCCTTCGGGGTGAGCAAGGGCAAGGACACCCTCGCCTTCCAGATCGTGCCGACCACCGGGCCCGCCGACCCGCAGACCAAGGCGACCCTGCGGGCCATCGAGCTCCGCGGTGACCTCCTGAAGCGATACACCAACACCGAGATCGGGCTGACCGGTGCCACCGTGGCCAACGTCGAGATCTCCGAGCGGCTCGGAGCTGCCCTGCCCGCCTACCTCGCGGTGGTCGTCGGCCTGTCACTGGTCATCCTCATGCTCGTGTTCCGCTCGATCGTCGTCCCCGTCATCGCGACCGCAGGCTTCCTGCTCTCGGTGGCCGCGGCATTCGGCGCGACCGTGGCGGTGCACCAGTGGGGGTGGCTCGGTGGGGTCTTCGACGTGACGCAGCCCGGTCCGCTGTTGTCGTTCATGCCGATCATCCTCATCGGCGTCCTGTTCGGTCTCGCGATGGACTACCAGATGTTCCTCGTCTCGGGCATGCACGAGGCCCACGCGCACGGGCAGGACTCCCGCACCGCGGTGCGCACCGGCTTCGTGCACGGCGCCAAGGTCGTCACCGCGGCCGCCGTGATCATGACGTCGGTCTTCCTCGGCTTCGCCTACAGCCACCTGGTCATGGTCCGACCGATCGGCTTCGGCCTCGCGGTGGGCGTCCTCGTCGACGCGGTGCTCGTGCGGATGACGCTCACCCCGGCCGTGATGCACCTCCTGGGTGACCGGGCGTGGTACCTCCCGACGTGGCTGGACCGACTCCTGCCCGACCTCGACGTCGAGGGGGTCAAGCTCACCGAACGACTCGACGCCGAGCAACGGGACGCAGCGCACCCCGTGCCCGAGGCTGCGCCGGTGGGCTGAGGTCCCTCAGCGCGGCAGGGCCCGCCGCGGGAGCATGCTCGGGTGCGAGATGAGGTGGGTGAGGAGCTCCACCGCGCGCTCCGCAGCCGGGTTGGGTGACCCGAGGTCGCGCACGACGGCGGCGATGTGTCGCACCGGCGCCGGCGGCGAGATCGTGAGCCGGACCACGGATGCCGGGAGGGTGGCGGCGGCGAGGCCGGGCAGCACCGAGATGCCCACGCCCGCGGCCACGAAGCTCATCGCCGTGTAGTGGTCCTGTGCCTGGACCGTGAAGCGCGGGCGGAACCCCATGGCGTTGCAGGCGGCCACCACGAGGCGGTGCCCGACCGACGTGGGGTAGTCGTTGCTCACCCAGGTCTCGCCGCGCAGGTCGGTCAGGGCGATCTCGCTCTCCTCCGCGAGCGAGTGGCCTCGAGGCACGATCGCCACGAAGGGGTCCTCGATGAGGTCGATGCGCCGATAGCCGGTGGGCAGTGAGCTGTCCGGCGGGTCGATGACCAGGTCGATGTCGGGCCGAGGTCCCCGTTGGTCCACCTCGTTGAGCACGAGCTCGAGCACCAGGTCGGGGAACTCCCGGGTGAGTCGCTTGACCAGGGCCGGCATCCACACGGCACCGGCGGAGGCGAAGTAGCCGATCGAGAGCCGGCCGGAGCGGCCGTCGCGCAGGTCGGAGACGACCCGATCCAGACGGCCCCACTGGCTCATGACCTCATCGGTCTGGGCATCCAGGACCAGCGCGGCGTCGGTGGGCACGATGCCCCTCCCCGCACGTTGGAAGAGGGTCAGCCCGGTCTCGCGCGCGAGGGCTGCGAGGTGCTGGCTGACGGCGGAGGAGGTCATCCCGAGGTTGTCGGCGGCGGCCTGCACCGAACCACTCGCCACGACGGAGCGGAAGACGCGGATGCGGTGCGGGTCGAGCATCACACAACCATACAGTGAAACTTAACTACCGATTAGTAAAGTCACGTTGTCCTACATGGTTGAACGCGGCATCATAGAGGACATGAACACCGCATACCTGTCCCTGAACAAAGCCCGCCGCCTCGCGTCCTCCCTGCGCACCAACCGTCAGGCCGGCCGCGGTTGGAACCAGAACATCGACCGCGACCTCACCCGTGAGGCCCACGAGCTCTACCTCCTCGCGCAGACCACCGCCCCCCGCGTGCTCTGACCCTCCCCCTTCGGCAAGACCCCCAGCACGATCCCCGGGGAAGATCTGCACCACCTCCTGACCCTCAGGCCACCACGTGGCGGAGGGTCAGCGTCGTGTCCGGACGGGTCGCCTCGAGCTCTGCGCGCTGCGCGAGGTAGAGCTCGGCACAGGCCAGCGCGTCGGTGAGGCACTCGTGCGCCCGGTAGGAGGGCAGACCCCGGCGC
>JBDTDY010000057.1:0-3285 GCA_039922835.1 Ornithinibacter sp. | reverse complement strand
CGCGAGAGGTGGTCGCCGTCGGGGTCGATCGCCGCGACCTCGGACCCGTCCGTGGACTGCGCGAGGCCGGTGTAGTCCGGCGGCACGGACGGGTACTTGCCCGGGTTGGCCGGCTGCTTCGCATCGGGTGCGCCGAGCCGAGTGGTGTCGAAGACGACGACGTCGCTGCCACGTCGCACGACCGGTGGGGAGTCGCTGCGCCGCGCCGGGGTCGGGAAACCGATCTCGCTGAGGGTCTCGGCTGAGCCGTTGATGCCGGGGAGGTCGACGGGCACTCCCTCGACGAGCAGGGAGACGCTGGTGACGGCGGTGTCCTGGGTGAGGGTGGAGACGAACTGCGCCCAGAGGTTCTGGCGGGTGTCCCCGCCGGGGTCGAGCTTGCTGGAGATGAGGTCGACGGTGGCGACGCCCGCGTCGACGGAGACGGCGTCACCGAGAAGGCGCGCCCCGGCCGGCACCGAGGTGCTCGCTGCGTCGGTGAGGTGGTCGGGCACGGGGTCGAGCTGGGCTCGCGCCAGGCGGGTGGCGAGCTTGTCGAGCGGGAACCACCGCACGTCGGGCACCACCTCGCGGTGGCTCGTCGAGACGTAGTGCACGGAGTAGGGCTGCACCAGGCGGGTCACGTCGTTGCGCGAGATCCAGCGCCCCATGCCCTCAGGCAGGGTGCCGATGCGCCACTGGCCACCGACGCTGACGACCCCGAAGGTCTGGCTCACGGTCGTGCCGGGCGAGGCCACCGTGTAGCGGCCCTTGGGGTCGATGGTGCCCGAGGCCACCCCGGTGACGCGCACGGTGGCCGGGTTGATCAGCACCGCCGACGGCGGCTCGTCGGCGGCGAGCAGGACGATGGTCTCGTCGGGGTCCCAGGCCTCGCTCATCTGCGAGGTGAGGAACTTGCGGGCGTTGTCGTAGAGCCCGTCGCTGGCTGCCCCGGCGCGGATGAAGCCGCGCACGATGTTCTCCTGGGACAGGCCCTCGCGCGGCCCGGGGAAGACGACCCTCAGGTCCTGCGGGTCGCTGGATCCCACTTCGAGACCGGGCTGCACCGGGCCGCTCGTCGACAACCCTCCGCACCCGCCGAGCAGCAATGCCAGCAGGAGGAGGGCGACCGAGCGGATCCTCACGAGCGCGTCGCCGAGACCGGCGGTGGGACCGGTGGTGGGACCGGGATGTCTGAGGGGCTGAGGGGAAGCGGGGAGCCCTGGAGCGCCTCGCCGGAGCGCTGCGGGAGGGTGAGGCGGAAGCGGGACCCGATGCCGGGCTCCCCCCAGGCCTGGAGCCACCCGTGGTGCAGCAGGGCGTCCTCGAGGGAGATGGACAGGCCCAGACCGGTGCCCCCGGTGGTGCGCGCCCGGGCCGGGTCGGCTCGCCAGAAGCGGGTGAAGACGTTCGCGGCATCCCCGCGCCGCAGGCCGACGCCGTGGTCGGCCACGACCACCGCGACCGCTTCGTGCCCGGTGGCGACCTCGATGTCGATGGGGCGCCCCTCCCCGTGCTCGATGGCGTTGACGACGAGGTTGCGCAGGATGCGCTCCACGCGTCGCTCGTCGACCTCGGCGACGGCGGGCTCGTCGGGGGTGCGGATGGTGACCACGCTGCCGCGCCGCTCGAACAGCGGCCGGGCCGCCTCGACGACCGTGGCTAGGGTGCCGCGCAGGTCGACGGGCTCGACGTCGAGCGCCGTTGCCCCGGCGTCGAACCGGCTGATCTCCAACAGGTCGGCGAGCAGGGCCTCGAAGCGGTCGAGCTCACCCGCCAGCAGCTCCGCCGAGCGGGCGACCGAGGCGTCGGTGAAGGATGAGCGCGCGTCGTGGATCAGGTCGACCGCCATCCGGATCGTCGTGAGCGGGGTGCGCAGCTCGTGGGAGACGTCGGAGACGAAGCGCTGCTGCACCGCCGAGAGCCCCTCGAGCTGACGGATCTGGGACTGGAGGCTGTCGGCCATGCCGTTGAAGCTCGCGGCGAGCACGGCCAGGTCGTCCTCGCCGCGCGACGGCATCCGCTCGTTGAGCTTGCCGGCCGACAACCGCTGGGCGACCTCACCGGCGCGACGAACCGGCGCGACCACCTGGCGGGTCACGACCATCGCGACGGCACCGACGAGCAGGGTCAGCGCGAGCCCGGCGACGATGAACGCCTTGCTGATCAGGGCCATCGTCGCGACCTCCTGCTCCATCGGGTAGACGAAGTAGAGGTCGTAGGGGCCGGCCGTGGGGATCTCGACGACACTGCCGACGATGACGGCGGGCAGCTCGACCCCCGCGATGGTCACCTCGGTGAGCTGGGTCTGCTGGCGGTTCGGTGAGGTGGCGACGGCGGCCTGCAGCTCCTCGCTGACCGAGGAGATGTCGACGTCGCGGCTGCTGGTGAGCCCTGCCAGCACGATGTCGCTGTCGTTCCCGGCCGAGCGCTCCATCACGACGTAGCGCCCCGAGCCGGGCACCGCGAGGATGCGCAGCATGATCTCCTCGGCCGAGCGGTTGAGCTCGTCGACGGTCGTGGAGGTGGAGGCGCCCCACTGGGTCTGTGCGGTGGCGGTGAGGGCGCGCGCCTCGGTCTGGGAGGTGTCGACCCGGTCGGTCTGCAACCCAGTCGCGATCTGGGAGTAGAGCACCCCGCCGAGGAGGGAGACGGCGGCCAGGCCGAGGACCATGGTCGTCGTGACGACGCGCAGCTGCAGGGAGCGACGCCACCGGTGCCGGAAGTCGGCGGCCGCCGAGCGCACCCCCGACCCGAGGTCGGAGGCCTGACGCCGGATGCCGTCGCGCCCGGCCCGTGCCGCGCCCTGGGCTCCGACCCCGTCAGGGGTGCCGACGGTGACGGATCCGGACACGGTCAGGCCGTGCCGGCCTTGTAACCGACGCCGCGGACCGTCACGACGATCTCGGGGTGCTCCGGGTCGTGCTCGATCTTGGAGCGCAGTCGCTGCACGTGCACGTTGACGAGCCGGGTGTCACCGGCGTGGCGATAGCCCCACACCTGCTCGAGCAGCACCTCGCGGGTGAAGACCTGCCACGGCTTGCGCGCGAGCGCGACGAGCAGGTCGAACTCCAGGGGCGTCAGGCCCAGCGGCTCCTCGCCGCGGGTGACGGAGTGCCCGGCGACGTCGATGGAGAGGTCGCCGATGGTGAGTCGCTCGGGCTCGGGGTCGTCGGTGCGGCGCAGCCTGGCCCGCACCCGGGCTATGAGCTCCTGGGGCTTGAAGGGCTTGACGACGTAGTCGTCGGCGCCGCTCTCGAGGCCGAGCACGACGTCGAGGGTGTCGGTCTTCGCGGTGAGCATGAC
>JBDTDY010000056.1:0-5816 GCA_039922835.1 Ornithinibacter sp. | reverse complement strand
TGGTCGAGGCCCACTCCGCGAATGACTCGTTGAGCCAGAGGTCGTTCCACCAGCGCATCGTCACGAGGTTGCCGAACCACATGTGGGCGAGCTCGTGCAGCACGGTGAGCGCCCGTCGTTCGACCATGGCCTCGGTCACCTTGGACCGGAACACGTAGATCTCGTTCATGGTCACGCACCCGGCGTTCTCCATCGCGCCCATGTTGTATTCCGGCGTGAAGATCTGGTCGTACTTCTCGAACGGGTAGGCGGCGTCGAACTCCTCCTCGAAGAAGGCGAACCCGCGCTTGGTGAGGTCGAAGAGGTTGTCCGCGTCGAGGTAGGGCGTGAGGGACTTCCGACAGAAGATGCCGAGGGGCACCTCACCGCCGCGCGTGGCCACGCTGTCGCGGACCACGTCGTAGGGGCCGGCGACGAGGGCGGTGATGTAGCTAGAGATGCGTCCCGTCCGGGCGAAGGCCCACGTGGCGGTGCCCTCCCCGGCCGGCTCCGGCTCCGGGGTGGGGGAGTTGGAGACGACCTGCCAGTGCGCGGGTGCGGTCACGGTGAACGTGAAGGTCGCCTTGAGGTCGGGTTGCTCGAAGACGGGATACATCCGGCGGCTGTCGGGCACCTCGAACTGGCTGTAGAGGTAGACCTCCTCGTCGACGGGGTCCACGAAGCGGTGCAGCCCTTCGCCGGTGCGGGAGTAGCGGCCGGTCCCTGCGATGGTCACGACGTTGTCGGCCGCGAGTGCGGTGAGCCGGACGCGCCCGTCGGCGACGTGCTCCGACGGGTCGAGCATGGTGCCGTTGACGACGATCTCCTCGACCGAGGCGCCGATGAAGTCGACGAAGGACTCGGCCCCCGGCTCGGTGCACGAGAAGTGGATCGTGCTGCGGGTGCTGAAGGTCTGCGGACCCGTCGTGACGTCGATCTCCACGTCGTGGCGGTCGAGGCTGATCAGGGCCGCACGGGCGGCGGCCTCCTCACGGGTGAGGTTGGTGCCGGGCACGGTTTCTCCTCGGGATGGCGTACGGGAAGGCCCTGGTGGGGCCTGCTCCATCCTGACACGAGCGCCGCGCCGCTCCCGCGCGAGAGGTGCTGGCGCGGGCACGCGCTGCGCCGAGCACGCCATCCCCGGTGGCAGGATGGGGGGATGACTGAGCGCCACGCAGCAGAGTTCTGGTTCGACCCCATCTGCCCCTGGGCCTGGATGACCTCGCGCTGGATGATGGAGGTCCAGGAGGTTCGTCCGGTGGACGTCACGTGGTCGGTGATGAGCCTGGCCGTGCTGAACGAGGGACACGATCTCGACGAGGGCTACCAGGACATGATGGATCGGGGCTGGGGCCCGGTGCGCGTCATCATCGCGGCCCGGGCGGCGCACGGGGACGAGGTCGTCAAGCCGCTCTACGACGCGCTGGGAGAGCGCATCCACCACCGCGAGGAGGACTACGCGGTTGCGATCAAGGGAGCCTTGGATGCCGTGGGCCTGCCTGCGGAGCCGCGGCGGCCGCGACGAGCACCGAGCACGACGAGGAGCTTCGCGCGAGCCACGCCCGAGGGATCGGTCTGGTCGGCGACGACGTCGGCACACCGGTGGTGTCCGTGGACGGGGTGGCCTTCTTCGGCCCCGTCGTGTCGCCGGCCCCGAAGGGCGAGGCCGCGGGCCGGCTCTGGGACGGATGCGTGCTCGTCGCCGGAACCGAGGGGTTCTACGAGCTCAAGCGCTCGCGCACGCAGGGCCCGATCTTCGACGTGGCGGGCTGACGCCGTGCGAGTCCACCTCGGCGGCGACCACGCCGCACACGACCTGCTCCTCGACCTCGTCGCGCACCTCGAGTCCGCGGGCCACGACGTCACCAACCACGGTCCCCACGGTTACGACGCGCTGGACGACTACCCCGTCTTCGTCCTTCGCGCGGCCGAGGCGGTCGCGGCCGAACCGGGTTCGCTGGGGGTCGTGCTCGGTGGGTCGGGCAATGGCGAACAGATGGCGGCCAACAAGGTCAGCGGCATCCGTGCGGCGCTCTGCTACGACGACGAGCTGGCCCAGCTCGCTCGCGAGCACAACGACGCCCAGGTCATCTCGATCGGCGCCAGGATGACGACGCCTGAGCAGGCGCGATCGATGGTGGACACGTTCCTGGGCACGGCGTTCAGTGGCGATGAGCGCCATCGACGGCGGATCGCGATGGTCAGCGCCTACGAGAGCGATGGAACCCTTCCCGAACTCCCGGGTGGCCAGCCCGATCCGCAACCCCCTCGGACCCCCTGACCTGCACGAACACCTTTCGTTCAACCTTCCGGAGGTCTGGCGCCGGGGCGTATCGGAGCATTACTGTGTGCCCGATTCGACCAACGGTGCGTGAGGGGGTGGCGATGGCCCAGGTGCTCAACGAGGCGCAGGTGAACAGTGCCCTCGTGGCGAGTCCGCGCGTGCGTCCGCACGTCCCCCGACTGACCGAGATCGACGACCGCGTGTACTTCGTGGGCATCCTCGCAGTCACCGCAGTCTTCGGTCTTGCGAGCCTGCGCTGGCCGCTGATGCTCCCGATCACCCTCCTGGTGCCCGTGATCGTCTTCGCCGGCCTCGTGCTGAGCCCTCGGCGGCTGACCGTCGTCTACGCGCTCATCCTCGTGTTCGCCCTGGTGTGGATCCCGAACGCGGGAATCGGCACCGGTCGCTCGGGACTGGTCATCATCTCGATGCTCACGGTGATGGCGATGATGGCCGTCGCCTCCCGATCCAGGTCCCAGGTCGGCACCCGTGGTTTCGACTCCGACCGCATGTTCGCGGAACTGCGTGACCGCATCGCATCGGGAGGGCGGATCCCCGACCTTCCCGAGGGGTGGGTCGTGACCTCGCAGGTGCTCTCCGCGCACGGGGACCGCTTCTCCGGCGACTTCATCGTCGCGCACCTCAGCCCGTCAGGACATCGCCTCGAGGTGGTCCTGGTCGACGTCAGCGGCAAGGGCACGCGGGCCGGCACGCGGTCCCTTTTGCTCTCCGGCGCGCTGGGAGGGCTGCTGGGCGCGGTTCCCTCTGCGGACTTCCTGCGCGCCGCGAACGAGTACCTCGTGCGTCAGGGGTGGGCCGAGGGCTTCGCGACCGCGGTGCACCTCGACCTCGACCTGCGCACCGGCGCCTACTCGATCGCCAACGCCGGGCACCCCTCGCCTGCCGCCTTCACGTCCGGACGGGCGCGCTGGACCGTCTTGGATGCCGGGCGCGGGCCGCTCCTGGGGGTCGTTCCGGACGCCACCTTCGCCCGACAGGGTGGGCAGCTCGACCGCGGGGACGCGCTCCTGCTGTACTCCGACGGGGTGATCGAGGCCCGGGGGCACGACCTCGTGGACGGGATAGACCGGATGCTCGGGGTGGCGATGATGTCCGTGCTCGGCGATGGTGACATCTCGACCGACGTGTGCGTCGCTGCCCGTTCGGGGGAGGATGACGACCGGGCGGCACTCTCCGTCCGCCGTCACTGACGCCGACCCATCACTGGAGGACCTGTCGTGGACCCCCGCCTCGACCTCGAGCTCGTTCCACGCGAAGGCGTTCGCACGTTCACGCCCCGCTGGCGCAACACCCCGCTCACCGAGGCCCGCATCGCCGCGTTCCTGCCCGCCCGTGCACTGCCCCCCGGGCCGCTCGTGCCGGAGGTGGCCTTCGGCCGCAGCGGGCCGGTCGTCGTGGAGGTCGGGTCAGGGCACGGGGCAGCGGCCGTCAGCTTCGCGCTGGCCCACCCCGAGGTCGACCTCGTCGCCGTCGAGGTGCACGTCCCCGGGGTCGCACGGATGCTGGCCACGGCCGAGGAGGCCGGGGTCCGCATCCTGTGGGTCCACGACGGGGACGCGCTGCCCTTCCTCGCTGAGCGGGTGGCGGCGGGGTCCCTCGACGCGATCCACCTGTTCTTCCCCGACCCCTGGCCCAAGCAGAAGCACGCCAAGCGGCGGTTCCTGCAGCAGCACACGCTCGACCTGCTCGCCTCCCGGCTCGTGGCCGGCGGAGTGCTGCGCATCGCCACCGACCATGCGGGCTACGCCGCTCATGCCCGCTCCCAGCTCGCCCACCACGGCCGGTGGGACGTCGTGGAGGGGGAGCGTCCCTCGTGGCGCCCGGAGGATGGCTTCGAGGCCAAGGGGCGTCGGGCCGGCCGGGCCATCACCGAGTTCACCTGCACGCTGGGCTGAGTTGGCCCCACCGACAAAGGGGCGACGCGCCTAGCGCGTCGCCCTTTCGTCGGGGTAGCCGGATTCGAACCGGCGGCCTTCCGCTCCCAAAGCGGACGCGCTACCAAGCTGCGCCATACCCCGCGGCCCGCGGACACCCGGCATACGACGTCCTTGAGGTGACGACGTGATTTCGGATCCCGTGAGCGCGGCCACTAGGCTAGCCGGTGCCCTCGGGGTGCATGCTCACGAGGTGCGCGGGTGTAGCTCAATGGTAGAGCCCCAGTCTTCCAAACTGGCTACGCGAGTTCGATTCTCGTCACCCGCTCGATGGTCTCGAACCGTAGCGGCCCGCCCGATCCGATGACGGGGCCGCTGCGGACGGCCTCCGGGCGGGCTTCTGTCATGCTGGAGGGCGTGCTTCATGCCCGCACCGGACGGACCGGCCCCAAGCGCAAGACCTTCCGGCATCCGGCGCAGGTCGTCGCCATGGCATTCGCGGCAGCCGTCGTGGTCGGCACCGTGCTGCTCCTGCTCCCCGTCTCGAGCGCGGGGCCCGGATCCGCCCCGCTCCTGACCGCGCTGTTCACCTCGACCAGCGCCGTGTGCGTGACGGGTCTCATCGTGGTCGACACCCCGACCTACTGGTCGACGTTCGGTCAGGTCGTGATCCTGGCGCTGATCCAGGTGGGCGGGTTCGGCATCATGACGCTGGCCTCCCTGCTGGCGCTGTTCGTCTCGCGGCGGATGGGCCTGCGCACCCGGCTCACTGCCGCGGCGGAGACCAAGAGCGTCGGGATCGGCGACGTCAGGACCGTGCTCCGCGGCGTCTTCCTCATCACGGCGGTGGTCGAGGGCGTCATCGCCGTCATCCTGGCCGTCCACTTCGCGGTGAGCTACGGGCAGAGCCCCGGGCGGGCGCTGTGGCTGGGGGTCTTCCACTCCGTGTCCGCCTTCAACAACGCCGGGTTCGCGCTGTGGAGCGACAACCTCATGGGGTTCCTCACCGACGGGTGGGTGCTCATGCCGATCAGCGTCGCCGTCATCGTCGGTGGCCTTGGTTTCCCGGTGATCATGGAGCTGGCCCGACGCACCGCGCCCCGCCGATGGAGCCTGCACACCCGGCTCACGCTGATCATGACGGCGATCCTGCTCGTGGGGGGCACCGCGTTCATGTGCCTGAGCGAGTGGACCAACACCGCGACCATCGCCGACCTGGACGTCGGGCACAAGGTGGTGGCCGGATGGTTCCACGCCGTGATGCCGCGCACCGCGGGCTTCAACGCGTGGGACTACGCGTCGATCACCCAGGAGACCTTCATGGGCACCATCCTGCTGATGTTCATCGGGGGCGGCTCGGCCGGGACCGCCGGTGGTCTGAAGGTCACGACATTCATCCTGCTGCTCTTCGTCATCATCGCCGAGGTGCGGGGGGAGCCCCAGGTCACCGCCTTCGACAGGCGCATCGACCCCCGCGTGATCCGGCGGGCCGTCACCGTCGCGCTCCTCGGCGTCGCCGCCGTCGTCGGGTCGACGATGCTCCTCACCGAGCTCACCGACATCCCGATCCCCCAGGTGATGTTCGAGGCGACCTCCGCCTTCGGGACGGTGGGTCTGTCGACGGGGATCACCCCCGGCCTGAAGCCCTCGGCGCAGGT
>JBDTDY010000055.1:0-3931 GCA_039922835.1 Ornithinibacter sp. | reverse complement strand
CCCCGATGTCGGCGCGACGTGCGCTGGGCTGGACTGTATGCGGTGGCACCGACCACCGTCTCCCGTGCCCACAGTGCGTGGACGACCTCGGTGGCCTCACAGGGGCAACCTCAGCAGTTCCCCGCCGGCCGGCTCGAGCAGCCCGTCCTCGAGGAGGGAGGCGATGGCCCGGTCGAGCTGACCGGGCTGCACCGTGACCGAGGCGAGCTCGCTGCGTGGCACCGGGTGCTCGCTCTCGCGCAGCCGCTGCAGCACGGCCCCGCGCACCTGCCGGTCGGTGCCGTGCCAGGCCTGTCCCCGTCGCGGGGGGCCCTCGTGGGGTGGGAACCCGGCCAACGCCCAGGCGCACCGTGTCGAGACAGGGCAGGTGCCGCACGCCGGTGCCCGCGCGGTGCACACGACCGCTCCGAGCTCCATGACGGCCACGCTCCACACGGCGGCATCCTCGGGTGCCGGCGGCACCATCGACGCGGCCAGGGCTCGCTCAGCGGAGGTGAGGGCCGGCGCCGGCAGCGCGCGTCCCGAGATCATGCGGGCCAGCACCCGGCGCACGTTCGTGTCCACCACCACCGAACGAGCGCCGAAGCCGAATGCCGTGACCGCTGCTGCGGTGTAGTCCCCCACCCCCGGCAGGGCCCGCAGGGCCGCCTCGTCGTTCGGCACCTCACCGCCGTGCCGCTCGAGCAGTGCGAGCGCGGCCTCACGCAGGCGCAGTGCCCGCCGGGGGTAGCCGAGGCGCTTCCAGGCCCGCACCACGTCGGCGGGCGAGGACTGCGCCAGATCGCTCGGCCGCGGCCAACGCTGCATCCACTCCAGCCACACCGGGGCCACCCGCGCCACCGGCGTCTGCTGCGACATCACCTCGGAGACGAGCACACCCCACGGCGTGCACGACGGGTCTCGCCACGGCAGCGGGCGGGCGTGACCGGCATACCAGTCCATCACCTCCGCCTGCAGCCCCTCCTCCTCCTCCCCCGAAGCTCTGCTAGCAGAGGTTGGTGCTACAACCACACGGTGCACCGTGAGGTTCGAGACAGAACCTCTGCTAGCAGAGCTTCGGGGTCCGGGCGTGACGAACTCCGTCGCAGGCGGTGCGCTGGGCGGGGAAGGCTCGGCAGCGGTCACTGGGGGAAGGGAACCACCCACCGGTGGCACCGAGCGGGACTGCTGGGGCACGGACGGCACGCGGCGAGCTGGCACGGATGCCGGGCGTCAGACGTAGCGCTCGAGGATGCTGGACTCGGCCAGTCGGGAGAGCCCCTCGCGCACCAGCCGGGCGCGACCCTCACCGACGCCGTCGACGTCCATGAGGTCGTCGATGTTGGCGGCGAGGAGTTTCTGCAGGCTGCCGAAGTGCTCGACCAACCGCTCGACGATCGCCCCGGGCAGGCGCGGCACCTTGGTGAGCAGGCGGAACCCGAGCGGGCTGATCGAGGAGTCGAGGGAGTCGCCGGCGATGACGAACCCGATGGCGCGGGCGCCGGCGCCGGGGTCGAGCAACTCGGTGGAGTCGATCGCCGTGAGGTTGTCGACCGCCTGCTGGAGGGTGTGCTCGTTCTTGGCCTCGGGCAGGTAGTCGCGGATGACGAGGTCGAGGTCGTCGGAGAGACCGCCCGTGAGCTCCTCGAGCTGCAGGCTGAGCAGCCGCCCGTCGGTGCCGAGCTGGAGGACGTAGTCGGCGATCTCGTCCTTGATGCGTCGCACCATCTCCAGCCGCTGCAGCACGTTGGCCACGTCGCGCACCGTGACGAGGTCCTCGATCTCAAGTGCCGACAGGGTGCCGGTCACCTCGTCGAGACGAGACTTGTAGCGCTCGAGGGTCTGCAGGGCCTGGTTGGCGCGCGAGAGGATCGAGCTGGAATCCTCCAGGACCACGCGGCGGTCGGCCACGTAGAGCGCGATGATCCGCATCGACTGGCTGACCGAGACGACCGGGAAGCCGGTCTGCTTCGCCACCCGCTCGGCCGTGCGGTGCCGGGTGCCGGACTCGCTGGTCTCGATACGCGCGTCGGGGATGAGCTGGGTCGCCGCACGGAGGATGCGGGTGACGTCGCGGTCGCAGACGATGGCGCCGTCCATCTTCGCGAGCTCACGCAGTCGGGTCGCCGAGAACTCCACGTCAAGGGGGAAACCACCGGTGGACACCGTGTCCATGAGCTTGTCATTGCCCAGGACGATGAGCGCACCGGTGCGCCCGCGCAGGATTCGCTCGAGGCCATCGCGGAGCTCGGTGCCGGGTGCGACGGCTGCCATGGTGGCGCGCAGGAGCTCGTCGTCGCTCTGGTAACCCGACACGCGGCCTCCTCGCTGCACTCCCCCGTCGACCGCACGGGCATGCGGGACGGGGCAATCCTAGCCGCGGCGCGCCCGCGTGCCTCGCCAGATCACCGACCGGCCACGTCGTGCAGGCCGCGGCCAACGGCCTCCCTGACGGTGGCCGCCTCCACGACCTGCATGCCGGGCGGCACCGGGCCCGCGCCGAGCACCCCGCGTGGTACCACCGCCCGGGTGAATCCGAGACGGTGGGCCTCGGACAGCCGACGGTGCGCGCCGGTCACCGGCCGGATCTCCCCGGCGAGGCCGACCTCACCGAAGGCGATGGTGCCGTGCGGGAGTGGCAGGTCGGTGATCGCGCCGGCAAGCGCGAGCGAGATGGCGAGATCGGCGGCGGGCTCAGTGAGCCGGACACCCCCGACCGTGGAGAGGTAGGCGTCGCTGGAGCCGATCGGCGCCTCGGCCCGCTTGTCGAGCACGGCGAGGATCATGTTGACCCGAGCCGTGTCGAGCCCACTCGTCGCACGCCGAGGGGTGGACAGGCTGGAGCGGGTGACCAGCGCCTGCACCTCGGTGACCAGGGGCCGGCGCCCCTCGAGGGTGACCGTCACGCAGGTGCCGGCAACCTCCGCGGTGCGACCGGAGAGGAACAACCCGCTCGGGTCGGCGAGCCCCACGATTCCGACGTCGGAGAGGTCGAAGCACCCGACCTCGTCGGTGGGCCCGTAGCGGTTCTTCACGGCCCGCACCAGGCGGAGCCTGGAGTGGCGATCCCCCTCGAACGCGATGACCACGTCGACGAGGTGTTCCAGCACCCGCGGACCGGCGATCGAGCCGTCCTAGGTCACGTGGCCCACGAGGAGCACCGAGATGCCGCGCGACTTGGCTGCCTGGATGAGCGACGCGGCGACCTCACGCACCTGGGCGACGTTGCCGGCCGACCCCTCGACCTCGGCGGAGGAGATGGTCTGCACCGAGTCGACGACCACGAGATCGGGCTCGAGCTGCTCGATCTGGCCGAGCACACTCGCGAGGTCGGTCTCGCTCGCGAGGTAGAGCGTGCGGGCCATCGCCTCGATGCGCTCAGCCCGTGACCGGACCTGGGCCGCGGACTCCTCGCCGCTGACGTAAAGCACCCGCCGCTCACCGCGCTCACCGGAGCGCGCCGCGCGCGCCGCGACGTCGAGCATGAGGGTCGACTTTCCGATGCCCGGCTCACCGGCGACGAGCACGACGGCTCCCGGGACCAGCCCGCCCCCGAGCACCCGGTCGAACTCGGCAACCCCGGTGGACTGCGCCACCGCGCGGCGGACATCGACCTCGCCGATGGGGATGGCCGGTCGCTCCACGGCGGTCGCGGCCGTCGTGCGCACGGTGACCGCCCCGACCTCGGAGACGGAGCCCCACGCCTGGCACTCACCGCACCGACCCACCCACTTCGCCGCCTGCCAACCGCACTCCGAGCAGCGGTAGGTGGCCGCCGTGCGAGCGGTGCGTCGTGAGGTGGAGGCAGCCATGGCGCCTACCGTATGCCGCGCCACCGACACCGTGACCGTCGCCAGTCGGCACGGAGCCCTGCCCGCAGCCGCGAGCGTCCTTCGAGATCGCCATCGTGACGTTCCCTGCCGCACTCAGGCGCGCGCCCCGGCCGACGATC